>CADEGN010000003.1 GCA_902826865.1 uncultured Myxococcales bacterium | reverse complement strand
CTGTCGGTTGCGCATGTGGGCCTCTTCGAGCTGCTCGCCGAGTTCGAGTCGGGATAGCTGGACGACGAGACCATTGCGAATGTAGGCATCGTACGCCGACTTGCCGGCCTCAAGGTCGGGCATCACGCCGATCTCCACCAGCTTGGGGTCGAGCATGTAATACAGGGCGACGAGATCGGCCCGCGCCTCTTCCAGCGTATTCGCGTAGTTCTTGAGGGTTTCGTTGGGCTGACCCACGCCGGGTTTGAGCTGACCGGATGCGTGACCGATCACCTCGTGCATGTCGGTGTGAAGCACGTCGGCAAGATCGCTCCACTTCTTCGCGCGCTCTACTTCCGCGGGTGAGGCGGCGAACTCCTCAAGCACGCCGCTGTGCTTACGTGAGACATCGAGCGCGTGAACGATGTTGCCCAGGTTCACCGACTTGCTGCCGTGCTTGGCGCGCACCCAGTTGGCATTGGGCAGATTGATGCCGATTGGCGTCGATGGGGCCGAATCCCCGGCCTCTACCACCACGGTGATGACCTTGGCCGAGATCCCGGTGACATTGGGCTTCTTGTAAGCCGCGGAGATCGGCGAGTGGTCCTCGAACCATTGCGCTTGGGCACCGACCGCCGCGATTCGCTTGCTCGCCTCGAGATCTCGGATAGACACCACGGCCTCCCACGCGCCGCGATAGCCGAGCGGATCGCCGTAGACCTCGATGAAGCCATTGACGACGTCGACGCGCGACTCGGTATCCGCGACCCAAGCGACGGAATATTCATCAAACTTGCGCAGGTCGCCGGTCTCGTAGAACGCCACCAACGCGTCCAAGGCTCGCTTCTGCGCGGGATTTTCGGCCA
Organism: uncultured Myxococcales bacterium; assembly: GCA_902826865.1. Lineage (GTDB taxonomy): Bacteria > Myxococcota_A > Polyangia > Nannocystales > Nannocystaceae > Xiheibacterium. The sequence goes on along the minus strand of CADEGN010000003.1, from coordinate 85,845 downwards.
CGCCCGCGGCCTTCCGCAGCCACTTCGTGATCTCGGAGATCGCCGGATCGTACATGCCGCCGACCTTCCACACTTTTTCTACGAGCGCGCCATTTTCCTTCACGAGCTTGGAGTTGAGACCATGCGAAATCGGTTCGGCGTCGCCTTTGTCGACGCGCTTGGCGTAGAAGCGCTCGACCTCCTTTTGCCGAACACCCTCGTAGTAGTTCATCGCCGAGGTCGCGATCAGGTCGGCCTTGGGGTCGAGGTTGACGCGCTTCGCGTCGACCTTTGGATCGAATAGAACCGGCGTGAGCTCGGCGGCAAGCTGCGCCGCACTTTGCCCGGGCGCGAGGGGCAACAACTTGGGGTCGCTCTTCTCGACGAACTCAACGAAGTCCGCGGCCGTGAAGGCAGGCGTGAGCTTCTTCATCGAGTAGTGGTGGTGAATTCCGTTCGAGAACCACACTTTCTTTGTGTACTCGCGCAACGCTGCATACGCTGGCGTATCCTTACTGCCACCGTAGCTGCGCCAGATCGCCTCCAGGGTGTGCCGGACCCTTAGATTGTGGCGATAGTTCTGATCCCAGATGATGTCGCGACCGGCCAGCGCAGCCTGGTAGAGGTAGTAGACCAGTTGCTTCTGCGGCAGGGTGAGCCCTGTGAAGCCGGGGACCTGATAGCGAAGGATCCGGACGTCCCCGAACTGTTCGGTTTGCACCTTGAACTCGGGATTCGCAGCGACGGGTCCCTCGGACCCGGTACCGCTTGCGGGCGAGGAACCCGGCGCTGTCCCTTCGGGGACGGTCGAGGCCGGCGCTTGGGGTCGCTTGGCACAGGCGGCGAGGGCGAGGCTGAGCGCGACGGCGGCGCATCGAGATGGGGGCATGGACGCGAGGCAACCGCGAGCGTTGCTCGCCCGCAAGGGGCGCGGCTCGCTCGCGCGAGCGAGCCATCTCACGCGCCCCGCGGCTCACAGGCCCGGCGCGCACACGGAACGTCAAGGTCGTGAGCACCGGGGGTGGCTCAGAAGCCCGAGCGCACCGGATACGTGAAGGTCGTCAGCACCGGGCGGTGATCGGAGACGGTCTCGACGAAGTCCCCGTTCCAGTCCTCTTCGAGCGCAAGCACCTGCGTCCAGCGGCGAGCGAGCGCATCCGCTGTCTCGTCCGTGGCGAACATGTGATCGATGAGACGGGGAAATGGAACGTAGGAGAAGTCGCCGCGCTGCTCGAGCGGTCGTGTCAACGCGGTCACATTGGCTTCGCTCGCCAGCAGCGGTCCGAAAACATCGTTGTCCCGGAGATCGTCGTTGAAGTCGCCGAGGAGCACGAATCGCGTGCGTCCCTCGGCCCGGCGCGCGTCGATCCAATCCCGCAGCTTTGCGACTCCCGCTTCGCGACGGGACTGGCTCGTCCCGTCGTTCATGGCCTTGAGATGGACGACCACGAAAGTAACCTCCGCTCCGTGGAGGTGATCGCGCAGGGCCAGCGTCACGGCGAGAACAGGCCGCGGGAACGACCAGCTATCGGAGGTGAACAGGTGCTCGGTGCGGGTCACGGTCACGCGCTGCCCATCGAAGAGCGCGCCAACCCGGGTGTCAGCGGCGTGACCGAGTTCGCCGCTCCACCCCTCCAGCGCCTCGACCACGGCCTCAAAAGGCCCTCGAGCCTCGATCTCCTGCATGCCGAGCACATCGATGTCGAGTTGCTCGACGACGGACACCACGGCGTCTTCGGTTACATCGGTCTTGGGAAAATGCTCGACGTTCCAGGTCGCAACGCGCAGCTCGGCGCGGCAATTCCCAGAGACGTCACAGGCATGGCGCGCAAGCGCGCGACAAGCCGTCTGCCCGACGTGCGCAACGGCGTCGAGCTCGGCCATGTCGGCGATCGGACGGGCGGCGACAATGGCCTGGGCCGCCGAAACCGTGAGCCCGACTCCACCGGTGGCGGTCGACCGCGCGAGCGTGGCGCTGTCTAGGGTCGCGGCCGCGTGGAGAATTGCGTCGGCGACCCCCGGCGCGACAGAGAAGCAGTTTGCTGCGACCTCACGGTCGTCGTAGACGGGCTCCACAGCGTCGCGCGGTCCGTCGTCGGGAGCCTCGCATGCAAGCAAGGCGAGGGAGCACACGCTCGCAATAACAAGGGGCCGGGCCATTGGCAGCTCTCCCAAGGGGGCATCGGGGGAGGCGTGCGACGGGGCTCGAGTGATCCCGAGTTTCGCCGAAAAACAGCCGCCGGCGACAAACGGGCAGCTAGCGGGTGCTCGCGTGCGCAGTTGGCAGGTCCAGCTGCTCCGCTGGGACGCCGCGCTCGATGAGGATCTCCCGCAACATGGCGCGCCCGCGCGCCAGGCGGCTGCGAACCGTGTTGTGCGGAATTCCGAGCACAGCGGCGATCTCCGGTCCGTCGAGGTCCTCCCAATACGCCAGCTCGAGGGCGATGTGGAAGTCCATCGGAAGCGACTGCAGGGCCTCGCTGACCGCAGCGTGCAACTCGCGCCGAGCCATGCGTTCGCTGGGGCGAGTACACACGTCGGTGATCGAGAGGCTGCCGAGTTCCTCGCGACGGTCGCCGAGGCGGGCGCGGAGGTGGTCAAACAAGCGATTGCGGGCGACCGAAAACAAGAAGCTGCGGAAGCTTGGGGTCGCGATGCGATCGCGCGCCTGAACGCAGTCGGTGAACGTGCGTTGGATCAGATCCTCGACGTCATCGCCGAGCTTGCCCCGGAAAAACCGACAGACAGGGTCGAAGTAACGCTCGAGCAGCGCGTCGCCAGCCGCGCGGTCACCCGCCTGCCAGCGTTCGAGCAACTCCTCATCGGACGTCACCACGCTCGAGCCTATCACCCGACGCTGCACAACATGCAAGCCGCACCTCCCGCGCGAACCTGTCGGTGGTATGTCTGCGCCGGTGGAGGGCGATCACGACGCGTCCGCGTTGGCCGATCTTCTTCGCGAGTCGCGGCTCGAGCAGCGCGATCCCATGGCGCGGCTGCTGCGCGCGCGGGTCCGAAGCGCCCTGTTGGATCTGCCGCCGCAGGCCCCAACCCTGGGACGCTTCGCCGTTCTGGGTGTGCTTGGGCGCGGTGCCCAAGGGACTGTGCTATCGGCGTTTGATCCGCTCCTCGACCGCAAGGTTGCGATCAAGGTGCTTCACGCGGCCGACCTGGACACACGCGCCAGAGCACTGCGCGAAGCCCGAGCGCTTGCTCGCGTGACCCATCCCAACGTCGTGGCCGTGCATGAAGCTGCAGAGGCGGACGGCGACGTCTTCCTCGTGATGCAGCTCGTCGATGGCGTCGCGCTCCATCGCTGGCTGCGTGCCGAGCGACGAGCCGTCGACACGGTGCTCGATGCGCTCAGCGCGGTGGCGGAGGGATTGGCAGCCGCCCACGCCGCGGGGGTAATTCACGGGGACGTAAAACCGGACAACGTACTCGTCGGTGAGGGCGGGCACGCCTGGCTCGCCGATCTGGGGACGGCGCGGATCCTCGGTGAGGGTGATGGGCGAGCTGGCGGGACCCCCGAGTACTTCGCGCCCGAGCGGCGGGCAGGCGCACCGCCGAGCGCGTCCGCGGATCAGTACGCCCTCGCGGTGACGCTGCACGAGGCCATCACGGGGGCGCGACCGGAAATCGATCGCGATGGCCGAGAGCGACGGGCGGTGCCCCGCCGGCTGCGCCCGGTGCTGCGGCGCGCGCTTGCGTCTGATCCGACGGAGCGTTTCTCGGACGTACAAGCGCTCGCGGCCGCGATCAAACGGGCGCGTGCGCGAACCCGGTTACGACTGGTCTTCGGCGCCGCCGCGATTGTGGCGATCGGACTGACGACACGCGCCATCGCGCCTTCACCGTCGCTTTGCCATCGCGCGGCCGATGGTATCGCGACGGTGTGGAACGACGACCGGCGCGCCGCTGTGCTCTCCGCCGCTGCCGAGGTGAACCCGACACCCCACTTTGCCGCGCTCGCGTCGCTCACGGCGGCCATCGATCGCCGCGCCGACGATCACGCTGCCCTCGCGCGCGAGGTGTGCGAAGCCACGCGCGTCCGGGCCGAGCAGTCCGACACGCGCTACGACGCGCGCATGGGCTGCCTGCAGCGGCGTCAGGAAGAGCTCGCGGCCTTCACCGATACGCTCACCCGCAGTCGCAGCCCGTCGGCGTTCGTGGCGGCTCGCGACGGAATCGACGCGTTGCCCTCGCTCGAGCGATGCAGCCGCGCCGACATCGACGAGGCCGCGCTAGGTCCGGGCGAATTGACGAGCACGATCAGCGACGCGCGGCGCGAGCTGGATCGCGGGTGGGCGGCGTTTCACCTGGCCCAGTACCGCGAGGCGCGCGCGATCGCCACGCAGGTTGAAGCCATCGCGGCTGCGACCCAGCACTCGCCGCTCGTGCTCGAAACGTTGCTTTTCGTCGGCGCCACCGAAGGCCGCGACGGCGACGCAGCTCGGTCCGAGCGGGCGCTTGCGCAGGCGATCATGCTCGCCAGCGAGTTGCATCGGGACGTCGATGTTGCCGAGGCCGCGATGGCCTTGCTGCGCGCCCGCATGTTCGCCGGCCGACTCGAGGCGGTGGAGTCTGCCGCGGACTTCGCCCGCGCGGCGCTGGTCCGGGTCGACCGAGCCGTCGCGGAGGTGGACGGCGTCGTTGGTGAAGCGCGGCTGCACGCCGGCGATGCCGCCGGCGCACTGGCACCGATCGGCGCCGCGCTCGCGGTCGAGCGAGATCCGGCGCGCTCAGCCCTCCTTCACACCCTTTTGGGTTCCGCAGAGCTCCAACTCGGGCACAGCGATCGGGCGTTGGCCTACTACGAGAAAGCGCTCGCGACTGCCGTCGCGCACTATGGCGACGACCACCCGAGCGTCGCGTTCTTCCTCCAGCGCCTCGGTCGTGGCCAGACAGCGTCGGGCTCGATCGACGCCGCCTTGACGACGCTCGGACAGGCGCTGGCGTTGCGCGAGGCGAGCCTGGGTCCCAACGATCGCGCGGTCGCCAGCGCCCTCGTCGATCTTGCGGCGGCCGAAGCGGCCGTCGCTCGGCTGCAGACCGCCCGCGATCACCTGGACCGCGCCCTGGCGATCCGCAAGAACGCCTACGGCCCGGAGCACCCGCAGTTGAGCGAACCGCATCAGCGCTTGGCCGAGGTGCTGCGCCGCCTCGGCCAGACCGCCGAGGCGCGGGAGCATTTCGAAGCCGCGCTGGCGATCCGCAGTCGGCACACCCCGGAGCACCCCGAGGTGGCCCGGATCAGAACCGCGTTGGCCGCGCTCGGCGACGCCACGACCCCGTAGGGGGCGTGCGCTGCACTGCCTGAACGCATGTGCCGGCGGCGCATACCCGAGCGATCACGGATCGTGCCACGCGCCGCCATGGCCAAACATGGGGTTCGTTCGCTTCCCCGGCCCGGCGGCACGTCGCGGTCGGCGGATTGTGGTCACGGCCACCGCACCAGTCCTAAGCTGATCTGAATCCGGCGATGGCGCCTCCGCCCAACCCTGCACGAACCGACGACGAAGCGCCGCACTCCGACGCGATCGCGCAGATGATTCGCGTCCTGGCAATTCTGCGCCGGCGCTGGCTGGTGGTGGCAGTCACCATCGTCCTCTGCGTGGCCGCGGCGGCGCTGGCGACCACGCTCCTACGCCCTCGCTGGCGGGCGAGCGCATCGTTGGTCCTGCACATGACAGGGCCGCAAGTCCTCGACAAGGTCAAGGGCGTGGCTGAAGACGTGGACGCGCGGGTGCTGGGGTACAAGGAGTACTACCAGACCCAGCGGACGATCATGCACAGCCGCGCGGTCGCGGAGATCGCCCTGGCCAACCTCGGTCTTGCGAGCGATCCGACCTTCCTCGGCATCGACGGCATCGAGTCCGAGGCCGAACGCGTCGCCGTGGCGGCCACGATCGATCCGATCGAGCGGCTGCGTGAGCTCGTCATCATCGAGGAGGTCCGCAACTCGCGAGTGGTCGAGGTCTCCGCCGAGTACCCCGACCCGGAAATCGCGAGCGAGATCGCGAATGCGGTTGCCGACGCGTACCTCAAGTACGTGCGTACCGGGCGAACAGACGTCGGCAAGGGCGCCAAGGACGACATCGCCAAGGAGCGCACCGCCGCCCACGAGGCCGTTCAGCAGGCCGAGCTGGCCCTGCAGTCATTCAAAGATGAGCACGGCATTGCCGCGGCGACCTTGGCCGCTCGCCAGGACGTCATCACGCAAGACGTCATGTTGGCGTCGGCGCGGGCGAAACAGGCCGAGGCCGAACGCATCTCCCGCGAGAAGCGGCTCGAGCAGGTGCAGAAGTTGGCGCGAAGCAACAACCTCTCAGCCGCGACGCTCCTCTCGGAGGACAAGCGCGCCTTGTTCGATACGATGCGCAAACAGCAGCTCGAGGCCGAGTCCGCGTTCGCAGACGCCGACGAGAAATTCGGGCCGAAACACGTCGAGCACATCCAGGCCAAGCGCAAGCTCGACCTCGCCAACAGCAAACTCGACAACGAAGCCAAGGCCCTGCTGGAGTCGTTGAACGCCGATGTCAACGCGGCGATCGCGATCGAACATGATCTCAAACGCAAGTTCGGCGGGGAAAACGCCCGCGCCACCAAGCTCGGCAAGCTCGAGCGGGAATACAAAGAGCTCGAGCGCGCGGCGAAGACGGCCGAGGAGAACTTCCTTCTCATCGCCCGCCGCGATACCGAGATTGCGGTGACCAACCGCGTCGAGGCCGCGGGGATCGAGATCCTCGACCCGGCGACGGTGCCCACGATTCCGGTGTTTCCCCGCAAGGCGCTGATGTTCGCGCTGGCGCTGATCACCGGGTTGTCCCTCGGTTCGCTCCTGGCGGTGGCTGTCGATTTCCGCGACCACCGCATCCGCGGGCTGCTTGACCTCGAGCGTGCACTCGCCGGCTTCGGCGTTCCGGTGCTCGGGCAATTGCCCCTTCTCGCGCCCGACACTAAGCTCGGTGTAGCGAACGCACGGGCCCAGCGGCGCGCGCGGGATCTCTATGCGCATCTCTACCCGCAGTCGCTCATGGCCGAACGCTGCCGCGGGATTCGAACGTCCCTGGCGTTCGCCCAGGGGACCGACGCCCTGCGGACCATCATGATCACGTCGCCGAGCTCGTCCGAGGGTAAGAGCTCGACCGCGATGAACCTAGCGCTGTCGTTTTGCCAATCGAGCAAGCGCGTGGTCTTGGTGGATGCCGACATGCGACGCCCCCGGATCCACCAGATGTTCACCAACGCCCGGGCCCGCGAGGGTGCCGGCCTCGCAGCGCTCCTGGCCGGGACGGCATCGATCGACGACGTGGTGATCGATGCCCCCGAGGATGCACCCGAGAACCTCAAGGTGGTAGCGTGCGGGGAGCTCCCCGCCAATCCGGCGGAGCTACTCGACACTCCCTCGTTTCGCCGTGCCCTGGCCGATCTCCGCGACCGTTTCGACGTGGTCATCATCGACACTCCGCCGGTGCTGCCCGTGACAGATCCGCTTATTATCGCCCGCGAGGTGGATGGTGCCGTCGTCGTCACACGTTGCGAGGCGACCACCCGCGGCGAACTGCAGCGAACACTCACCCAACTCGGCAAGGGTGATACGAACATCCTGGGCGTCGTGCTGAACGAGGTTGACGCTCGCCAGGATCGCTACGACTACAACTCCGCCTACTACACGTATCGGGCGCCGCAGACAGAGAGCGAACCCGCGTGAACCAATCCCCCGACGAGCCCGAGGGGGCCGTCGGCCCGGACGACGAGCCCGCAGACGACCGGTCGCGGCGTCGCAGCGAGCACACGCCCTGGACACGGATCCTGCTCGCTGCAGCGATCGGCATCCCCTCGTTGGCGTTCGGTGGAGTCCACCCGACGACAGTTGTTGCGTGGGTCGTGCTGGTGACGATCCTGTGGGTGCGATTGTGCCTACGCTCGCGCGCGCCGTTGGTCGTTCCGCTGTGGGCGGGCCTTGGGTTGTTGCTGGTCGGTGCGACGCTCGTGCAGTGGTTGCCGCTCGCCGGAATCCGTGGAGCGTTGTCGCCAACGGTTGATGGATTGGTCGAGGCCGCGCTCACGGGAACAGGCGTGCAGCCGCGCGCCGGCCTGTCGCCGACGCCGGCGGATACGGCGCTCGAAGCCGCTCGACTCGCCGGATTGACCGCCCTGTTCGTCGCCGCCAGCCAGCTCTCGTGGCGGGTAAGCGCGACCGTCGTTGCCGGGGTCGGCACGCTCGTCGCTCTCATCGGCTTCGCCCACGAGGCACTAGGCTTCGACGCGATCTATGGGACGTACGCCGCGCGCGACGTGGATCGCGGCGCGGTGCCGGCATTGCTCGGCAGCTTCGTCAACCCCAACCATCAATCGGGGCTGCTGCTTCTCGGGGTGTTCTGCGGCATCGCACTCGCAGCGGATCAGCACGCCCACGGCCTGGTGACGGCCGACCCAGGCCGTGTCGACCGCTACAGCGACAGATTCCTCGCGGCCATGGCCGGCGTGACGATCCAAGTCCCCGCACTCGTGCTGTCGCTCTCGCGCGCTGCGCTGTTGCTCCTGCTCGTGTTGGGCCCGATCGCGGCCTGGTTGGCGATGCGACATCAGCGGTCAGGTCGCCGTGCGCGACGCCGCCGAGCCGAGCGGATGTCTCCCGCACGACTGATGGTGATCTTCGGCGCGATCGGGCTCTTCGTAATCGTGATTCAGCACGGCGCGTGGGCCGAGCTCGCCACCTTGTCAAAGCTCGCAGACTCCGGCAGCGAGGCCCAGCACAAGCTGATCGAGGTCGGTCAGGCGATGGCACTGCTCGGCGACGCCCCGACGCTCGGGATCGGACGCGGCGCCTTCGTCGACCTGTTCCCCGCGATCCGGGATCCACCAACGCACGTATTGGCGACGCATCTCGAATGCGCGCCGGCGGTCGCGGTGTTGGAGTGGGGCCCGTGGATCGGTGGCACGTTCGTCATCGGCGCCGTCGCCTACTGGCTGTTGGCGATGTTCCGTGGCGGTCGTACCGACGCCAACGCCCGGAGAGTTGTCCTCCTCGGATTGCTCGCGCTGGCGATCCAGAACACCGTCGACTTCGCATTTGAGTTCCTCGGGGTGGCGTCACCCGCGGTGGCTTTGGCGGGTGGGCTGGCGGCCGGGCCGCTCCGTCGAATCCCTTCGCGCCTTGCGATGCTCGCGGGCGGGGCCTTGCTGCTGGGTGCGATCGCCCTCGCCAGCGTGGGACGCGACCAAGCCCAGCTGCGCCGCGAGGACGTCAATGCGGAGATCCTCGCAGGGCGTCTCGATGGCACCGCCGCGTTGCGATTGCGGCCGCTCGACGGGCGTCTCCACGGGTTGCTCGCGCGCAAAGCTGCGCGAGTCGGCGACTGGGAGACCACCCGGGCACGCGCCTCCGTCGCGACCGACTTGCGACCGGGTGACGTCGATCCATGGTTGCTGCGTGGGACCGCGCTGCGTCAGCTCGGTAGCCTGACGGCGGGCGACGCTGCCATGGCACGTGGCCTCGGCGCGCTTCACGAAGCCCCCGACCCCGCACTCGTGCAGTGGCTGCTGCGCGAGTATCCAACACCCGCATCGCTCACGCCCCTCACGCCCGAATCCTCGACGGCATGGCGATTGCTCGTCGATGCTCTCGTCCGGGTGGCCCCGCGACACGCCGATGCGATCGCGGCCGCGCGCTCGCGCGTACATCCCAGCGATCCGGAACCGCTGCGCATTCGCCACGCCTTGGCGCTGCACGAGCACAACGCCGCGCTAGCCCTGCACCACGCGCGCCTGCTTCACCAGGTCGAGCCCCAGTCGCCGGCCGCCAGGATCGCCATGGCCCGAGCGTTTCGCGCCTTCGATCCCCCGCGTCGCGACGAAGCACTCGCCGCGATCGAACGCGCGCTCGCGGATGAGGCGTTCGCCGACCTAGCGGAGCTCGGCTTGCTCGAGCAAGAACTCGTGGAGATTTTGATCGACATCGGCGACGCCCCAGCACTCGAGCGCGCCGACACGGTTGTGCGCCAGCTGCTCACCCGCCCGGCTAGTCGCGATGCCCGACGCGAGCGTGACCGGATCGCACGATCGCTTCGAGGCCGCTGACATCGTATCGTAGGGCTGTGGCCAGTTCGAGCCCCCACGCCGCTCGCGTCGCGGCCGCCACCGCCGCTCGCCTTCAGTTCTTTCGCACCGTCGGCAACGCGCATGCTGAACAGCTCCGACCGTTGCCGGGCCCGGCGGCGATCGCCGGTAGCCGTTGGCCCTCGCGTCCGGGGTGGCGAGTGATCGAGCGGGCGGGGCGGACGGCGATCGCGAGCGACTCGCTGTCCGATCCGTGGGACGACGAATTTGGGATCGGTTTCGGGCTCGAGCTGTGGATCGAGACCGACGCGCAGCTCGGCGTGATCGTCGGCAGCTGGCTGGCCTCTGCGATGGAGGAGGCCAGCTACACGGTGGTGGGTCACGGGGGTGTCCGCACCCTGCTCGACGAGGTCGGAACGGTGACGCTCGAGGTCTCAGGCCGCGCGTTCCCGCCCCACGCGCGGGCCGCCAGCGGGCGTGTAGGCCTTCTTCTGGGGGTGCCAACCGACGCGATCCCCCCCTGGTTCACGCTGCCGGAGGGTCGTGCACGACTGGCGGCGATGACGGTGCTGACGCCCCGCGAGCTCGCCTACGTCACGACCACCGGGGTGACCGGTCGCACCGAACTCGCCCGCTACCTCGCGTCCAGCAACGGTGGATTTCTGTCGCGCCTTGATCGAACGGATGCGACCTGCGTTGGTGACGACAGATCCTAGGCGCCCGAGTATGTGTGCGGGCCGTCACGGCGCACCCGGCGTTCGGCATAACCCCGGTTACCGGAGCGCCACGGAGTCCGAACGGTTTCGCTTCACTCTTGCGCGTTGCGGCGCCGTGGCGCGATGCTGTTGGGGATGAGGTGTTACGTCGCCATATTCACACTCGCGACTGCCTGCGGCCAGGCGTCCAACCGCGACGGCAACAGCGGGATCCTCTCGGTCGGCGACGCCGGCCAAGACGATGGGGGCAGTAGCACTGCGCCCTCCGGTGCGAGTACGAGCGGCGGGTTGACGGGAACGTCGGCACCGACTGACTCGGGTCCTCGCTTCGATATCGGCGTCCCAATGACCGAGACCGGCGCCGCCGACACCGGAGCCGAGGGGTGCGACGGGCTTGCCGCGACGCTCCGCGATTTCCACAGGACGCATCCGGATTTCGAGAACTACACCGGCAATACTGCGTCCGTCGGCTTGGTAATGCCCACCCTCGGCCCGGACCTAAAGCCCGTCTTCAACCCTGCGTACGTCGGCCCGCCGATGATCACCAGCAGCGAGACCTTCGCGCAGTGGTACACCAGCCTCCCGGGCGTGAACATCCCGTTCCCGCTCGACTTCGGGCTGATGGAAAATACGCCCGGGATGTTCGTGTACGACAGTTCTGCGTTTTTCCCGCTCGACGGCCAAGGATTCGGCGCCGAGGGCCGCGACCACAACTTCCACTTCACGACGGAGGTTCACACGAGCTTCAAATACGTGGGCGGCGAGGTGTTCACGTTCCGTGGCGATGACGATATGTGGATCTTCGTCGACGGTCGACTCGCGCTCGACCTCGGGGGCCTGCACCCCGCACTCGAGGGCTCGATCGCGATGGACACCCTCGGATTGACGCTTGGCGAGACCTACCCGATGGATATTTTCCACGCCGAGCGGCACACCGACCAGTCCAACTTCCGAATCGTCACCACCATCTCTTGCTTCATGACGCCGCCGCCGCCCGCCTGATCGGAAACGCCGGCGACGCAAGGGAATCTGCCCGGGAGCTCGCGCTGCGACGCGGCTTAGCGGTCGTGGGTACGCAGCCACGCTTCGATCGCGGGTAGCTCGGCGCGCTGATCGGGATAATTCCCCAGCCGGCGTTCGACCTCTCTTGCGATCTCGACGGCGCGGACGCGATCTCGCCCACTCGCGAACAATGCGCGGGCGAGGCGAAACCGCATGCGCTCGATCATCTGCGGGCTGTGGCCCGAGCGTTGTCCGAGTTCGATCGCGCGCTCCAGCGGGGCGATCGCATCCTTGGGCACCCCGGCGGCAAGGTAGTCCATGCCGAGAAGGTGCAGGCCTGTGATCGCATGGGGGGAGAGGGGCCCGAAGTTCGTCTCGAACAGCTCCACGGCGCGGGCGTGGAGAACTGCGGCCTCTGCGTGTCGGCCTTGGGCTGCGCGAAGGTCGGCACGCTTGCTGGTGATTCGCGCCTTCGCGGTCTCATCGGGTGGAAGTTCCGCGGCGATCGCCTCTGCGCGATCGAGTATCTGCTCGGCCTCATTGAGATGCGGGGCTTGGCTCAGGATGGTCGTGAGGTTGATGAGCATCGTGACAATCGATGCGTGGCGAGAGCCGAGACGCTTCTCTGCCACCGCGAGCGCGCGACGCGAGGCTGCCGCAGCTCCCTCGAAGTCGTGGACCTGCAGCAGTGCCGAGGCCAGAGCGCTTAACGCTTCGGCTACCTCGAGATCCTCCGGTCCATACACCGACTCTGCAATCGCCACACCTTCGCGCGCGAGCTCTAACGCTCGATGGTAGTGGCCAACGACCTGCAGCGCCGGAACGATGGCTTCGATCTGCGTGAGTAGAGCGGGCGCGTCCTCGGGTGCGACTCGACGTACTTGGGCGAGCGCGGCCTCCTGATACGCGAGCGAAGCATCCTGCGAACCGAGATCGTACAGTGCCTGCGCGACGTGACTGTAGTCCGCCGCCAACATGCGACTGTCGGGGCCGTATACCTCGATCCCGAGCTGCGTGGCGAGCATCGCCGCGGCGAGGGCGTCTCCAGGCCGCGACAGTGAGTGAAGGTCGGAAGACATCTCGCGCAGCGTGCGAGCGACCAGCGGATGGCTGCGGCCCCACAACTCGCGCGCAAGCGCGAGGGCCTCTTCGCGGAGCGCGAGCGCCTCGGCGTAGCGGCCGAGCCAGTGCATCGCTCCACCCTGATCAAGCAAAAGCTCGACGAGCTGGCCGCTGCCCGGCTTGACGTCGCGAACTAACGCCACCGCAGCGGCGTAGTCCTGCTCGGCTAAGATGAGGTCTCCATGCTGCTCGTGCGCCGCGCCCCGGTGCGCGAGCAGCTCGGCACGTGTCGTCGGCCCCGCACCGATCCGCGTGCCCGCTGCCTCCGCCGTCCGATACCACAGCATCGCCTCGTCAAACCCCGCTGGACGTTGCCCAACCCGCAGCACTAATTCGCGCGCACACTCGGCCACCGTCGAGTCGTCACCCGCGGACAATGCCAGCCAGTAGCACTGGCCGAGGGCGTCCTCGGCTTCCTGGCGCTGCGCCGCGTCGCCCTGGGCGAAGCCAAGTGTCCCATAGGCCACGGCATGGAGTGCGGGGTACTCGATCGCTGCAGAATCGGTGACGATGCGTTGCGCCGCATCCAATCCCTCGCGAACGTGACCGGCGGCGAGTAGTGCCCGCGCGGCAGCGATTCGAGTGCGCATTTCGTCGACGCGGTCGCGGACCACCGGATCGTCGGGAGGCGGCACATCCGCGAGAAGGGCGTCGGCATCAGCGCACCGATCGAGCGAGGGAAGAGCATCTACGGCGGGACCGGCGTTTTCCAGCGTGGTCACGTCGGCATGCCCGAACACGTCTACAAGCGCGGCAAGCTCGGCCTTTTTTCGATCGAGACAGCCCATGCGCAGGTCCAGCAGGGCTTCCGACTGATCGCCGCGGACGCGCGTGGCAACGCAGGCCTCATGGCGCGCGGCGACCCACTCCTCGGCGTGGCGATCCAGGCGGCCCCGTACTCCTGGCCAGACCTGGGCGGCAAGAACCGAGCCCGTGTCCGCGATCGCGCGATCGAGCTCGCTCCGACGTTGATCATCCCAGATCTCCGCGAGCAGCTCGTCGGCCGCGGGGCATGGTTGCGACGCCGGGCTCCGCATGCTGACCCACGCGGTCACCGCCACCGCACCGATGACGCCCGCGGCAGCCCCGAGTCGCCGGCGTCGAGCAGCAGGATCGCGCTGGAGCTCGGCCAGCAGAGCATGCATGTCGGACCACCGCGCTTCGGGCTCGAACGCGAGCCCGCGGAGGATCGCCTGGCCGATATGAGCTGGGATTCGCGATCGGGGAATCGCCCGCGGCGCACCTCGCAATGCCAACCAACGCGCGGCCACAGTGGTCAGTGGAAACGGGCTGGTCTCGTAGAGCGCCTCGTACAGCGCCACGCAGAATGCGAACTGATCGGCACGGTGATCTATCGTTCCGCCGGCGAGCTGTTCGGGCGCCATATATGCCGGCGTGCCGACCATCGCCCCGGTCGCGGTCAACCGCTGATTCACTAGCTCCAATTCTGCGGAGGTCGGTTCCGCCCCGTACTCCCCCTGTTCGCGTGCGAGTCCGAAATCCGCGACGCGAGGGCGGTCATCGCGACCGACGAGGATGTTGTCGGGCTTGAAGTCACGGTGCACAAGCCCAACCGCGTGAGCGGCGGCGAGCCCCTGCCCCGCCGCCACGTACAACGAGAGCCGCTCGCGCCAATTCGATCGGGCCGCGAGCCAGGAACTTGCCGATCCCCCGTCGACGTATTCCATCGCAATAAACACGCGCTCGTCGTGAACACCGACTTCGTACACGGAGATCACGTTGGGATGGGTGAGACGCGCCATTGCTTTGGCCTCGCGCCACATGCGAGTCGTGCGGACCGTGGTCCGCACTCCAGCGTGGTGGAGCTTCAGCGCGACCTGTCGCTCGAGCGACAGATCTTGCGCGAGATACACGACGCCCACCCCTCCAGATCCGAGCCGCCGAACGATGCGGTACGTCCCGTCGATCACGCTGCCGGGTACGAGCTGATCAGCGATGGTCCTGTCCGACTCAGGCGGCGCAGGAGCGGCGGCGACCTCGCGGAGGATGTCGGCGAGCGAATCGGTACGCGACAAGGCGTCGAAGGTCGGCACCAAGGCATCGTCTGGCTGGGCAGGTTCGTCTGACATCTAGGCGGCCAGCGGCGGGATCGTAGCAGGCGCTGCCCGCCCGCCGCACTCAGCGTTCGCGGCAGACCTTCGCCAGCCGTGGGAGGTCACCAGGTGAGACCTCGCCATGGCCAAATAGAGCATCAAGCCTGGCGCACCGGTCGGGCTCGCGTGCCGGGTCGCAGTCGCGGAAGTACTGCCGCACCAGCGACAATGGTAGCGATTCGCTGGGATCGTCCTGGAACACCTCCGAGCTGTACGCCGACGGATGGATCTCGGTCTCGCTGTACTCCTCGCCGTGACAGGTGCCACAGACCGTGCCCGAACCGGCAAACACGCGTGTGTACGGCTCGTCGGGCGCGAACGGTCCGACGATCGGGAACGCGATCTCACCCTTGACCGATCGCCGATCGCCCACATCCTGCGCGAGCTCGAGGGTGTTGATGCCGTCGCCCTCGATGACCAAGGAGAGGCGCAATGCTCCGTTGGTCACGAAGATCCGTGGACTGCGTTGGCCTTGGGCCGGCTGCGCGCCGGCCGTACTTGTGGAAGCGTAGATCTCAAGTGGCCGATCGAGGCTCTCGATCAAACAAGGCAGGCTGATCGGACGAGGCAACGCGTCGACGAGCTCAACGAGCGCCGGTACGCTTGATGGCGATCCGAGTCCAGGCGGCGCAACGCACTGACGTGGACGTGCATCGGAATCGGTGCCATCACCGGCGGCATCGCCCGCATCATCATCGACACAGGCCACGACGAAAACGAGCACGAGGCCGGCGCGCGTCATCGTTTCATTTTAGCGCCCGGGCTAGAACCGGTGCAGCTGGCGGCCGCGCAATGCCTGCCGTGAGATCAGGCCACGTCGTCGTCGTCACCCGCGCCCGACCCGTCCGACTCGCGGAGCAGAGAGGCATAGGCACGACAGATGTCAGTGAGGGTGAGAATGCCGGCGAGTTTTCCGTGCTTGGTGACAAGCGCCGACCCGATCCGCCGGTTGGCCAACTCGTCGGCAACCGAGTCAATGCGCGCGTCCACTTCGACGACGTACGGCTCGCGCGTGCAAATCGCCCATACCAACATGGGTATCTGGGCATCTCGCCGCGCCAACACATCATACGCGAGGCCGATGTCGCGAGCCGACACCACCCCCGCGAGTCGACCGTCGCGCAAGACCGGCAGGTGGTGGATCCCATGTTCCTCCATCATCGCCCGCGCCACTTCGACGGTGTCGTCCGCTTGGACGGCGAACGGAAACGGGGTCATGAGCGCGAGCACGCTGGGAATGCGCCGGGTCACGCGCGCATCATCGCGCGATGGTCGACGGCTTGCACCCGGCGCGCGCGGATCGCTGCCTGCGCACATCCGGGGCGACGCGCCGGGTGGACGGCGCGCCTCACTCCGAGGAGGGAGCCGACCGAGCCGGGGCCGCAGCTACGAGACCCCAGGGCCAGGCATGCCCAAGACCAACTCAGCCCTTCGGTCGGTCCTTGTACTTCTCGATCAACCCCTCTTGGATGCTGCGAGGTACAGGCGAGTACTTGGCGAACTCCATCGAGTACTCGGCCTTGCCCTGGGTGGCCGAACGCAACTCGGTGGAGTAGCCGAACATCTCCGACAGCGGCACGTTGGCCTCGATCGCGTTGGTGCCGACTTTGGTGTCCGAGCCCACGATGATGCCGCGACGGCGAATGAGCGTGGTTTGGACGGCGCCCTGGAACTCTTCGGGCGTCTCGACCTCCACCTTCATCACGGGCTCGAGCACGATCGGATCAGCCTTCCGCATCGCCTCCTTGAAGGCGGCACGGGCGGCGACTTGGAACGCGATATCGCTCGAGTCGACATCGTGGGACGCCCCGTCGTTGAGCTCCATCTCGATGTCCACCACCGGGAACCCGATAAGGACCCCGCGCTCCTTCGCGATCTCGAAGCCGTGGTCGATCGAGGGAATGAACTCGCGCGGAATGATGCCACCGACGATGTTATCGACGAAGCGATAGTGCTCCCCCGGGGCGCCGTCGACGAGCGGCCGCATCACGCCGCCGATCTTGGCGTATTGACCCGAGCCGCCGGTCTGCTTCCTGTGGGTGTAGTCGTAGGGGACTTCCTTCGTGATCGTCTCGCGGTAGGCAACTTGCGGCTCGCCGACGATCGTATCTACCTTGTACTCGCGGCGCATGCGCTCGATGTAGACATCGAGGTGCAACTCGCCCATGCCCGCGATGATCGTCTCTCCCGACTCTTCATCGCGCCGAACCTTGAAGGTCGGATCTTCCTTGGCGAAACGGTTCAGCGCCTTGGAGAAGTTCGCGAGCATCGCGTTGTCCTTGGGCTTGAGGGCGTAGAAAATCACCGCCTCCGGGACGAACATCGAGCGCAGGGAGTAGCCCTGGGTGCCGTCGGTGAATGTGTCACCCGCCGCGCAGTCGATTCCGAAGAGTGCACAGATGTCGCCGGCGCCCGCTTCGTCGATGTCCTCCATCTTGTCGGCGTGCATGCGGACCAAGCGGCCCACCTTGTTCTTCTGCTGGGTGCGCGCGTTGTAAATGCTGTCGCCCTTACTAACCTTGCCCTGGTACACGCGCAGGTAGGTAAGCTGGCCGTAGCGACCATCTTCGAGCTTGAACGCGAGGGCGCACAGCGGCTTATTGTAGGCCGTCTCGAGCGCGACCTCTTTCTCCGTCTTGCCCTCGCGGAGGAAGGCCTTGTTGGTGACCTCCGTGGGGTTGGGCAAGTAGGAAGTGACGCCATCGAGCATGGGCTGTACGCCCTTGTTCTTGTAGGCCGAGCCACAGAACACCGGCACGAACTTGAGCTCGATCGTTGCCTTGCGAATGACCGGCCGCATTTCCTCGGCAGAGACCTCATGGCCCTCAAGGAACTTCTCCATGATCGTATCGTCGAACTCCGCCACGGCCTCGACCAGCTTTGAACGCCACTCCTCAACCTTGTCGGCGTATCCGTCGGGGATCGGGGCCTTGCGGACGGTCTCGCCGTTGGGGCCGTCGAAGTAGTACGCGGTGCGATCGAGGAGATCGATCACGCCTTCGAAACGGTCTTCGGCACCGATCGGAATGTTCACCATGACGGCATTGAGGTGGAGCTTGCTGCGCAGCGCCTCGTGAACGCGGTACGCGTCGGCGCCCGAACGATCCATCTTGTTGATGAACGCGAGGCGCGGCACGTTGTACCGGCGCATCTGCCGGTCGACCGTCAGCGACTGCGACTGCACACCAGCCACGCCACAAAGAACGAGGATCGCCCCGTCGAGCACCGACAGC
Organism: uncultured Myxococcales bacterium; assembly: GCA_902826865.1. Taxonomy (GTDB): domain Bacteria; phylum Myxococcota_A; class Polyangia; order Nannocystales; family Nannocystaceae; genus Xiheibacterium. Next base: position 67,614 of record CADEGN010000003.1, on the reverse strand, counting down.
GCGCGCTCGACCTCGATCGTGAAGTCGACGTGCCCGGGCGTGTCGATGATGTTGACCGGATACCCACTCCATTCGACGTGAGTCGCCGCCGACTGGATGGTGATGCCGCGCTCGCGCTCGAGCTCCATCGAGTCCATCGTGGCGCCCACGCCAGACTTGCCCCTCACCTCTTCGATCTTGTGGATCTTGCCGGTGTAGAAGAGGATCCGCTCCGTCAGCGTGGTCTTGCCGGAGTCGATGTGGGCCGAAATCCCGATATTGCGGGTGGTCGCGAGGTCGAGCATGGCGCTATGGCTCGTTGGGCGAGCGCGGTTCTTCGCCGCGCCGCCGGAAGGGGTTGTCAAAAGCCGGCGGAGCATGCCACAGCGGTCAAGCCCGGACACACCGGCGGGCCACCCCGACGCTGCACGCGCGTGAGTTCACTCAGCGTCTCAGCCGCGGTCCCGCGGCATGACGCTCCAGCGCACTCGGCGCAGCGCGCACGCACGCACGCGAACGCCGTCGACGTACCTCGGCGGCTGCAGCCAGCCCCGACGCGCCGAGCCGATCACGCCATCAGTTCGCTGAGCGGCCCCGACGCCTCGGACGAACCGCCGCCGAAGCTCGTAATCGGCCCAAACGCCTGCAACACCGTCAGCGCGATGTCCGAGATGTTGCCGGCCGACGGCATCTCGGCGGTCTCTTCGCCGTTGGGGTCATCGGGATCGTTCGCGATCGCCTGGACATGCACGCCGGGGTTCTTGAGATGGCCCCGTCCGCTGCCGACCAGGATCACCGGCTGGCGGTTCAGGCTGTGCAGCCAGCCGACCGACAGATCGCTGCTCCAGTAGCAGATGGTCGAGTCGAGTAGGTTGGTGCCGTTGCGCTCGTCGCTCTGGTGCAGGGTCTCGCAAAACTCCGCGAAGCGCTCCATCTCGTAGACGACGCTTTGGTGGAGTTGCTCGCGCGCCTGCACGTTGTACTGGGCGTCGTGGCTCAGCAGGTGCTTGGTCGCCGACAACCCGATCTCGGTGTAAGGGGTCTCCCCTGCGAGCCCGAGGAACTGGACCGATACCACACGCGTGATGTCGCAGTGCAGGGCATAGGCAATGAGTTCGGCCATGGCCCGGTTGACCGGGCCGATGAGTTCCGCGCCCACCGGCTCGGAGTTAGTCAGGGTGGGCTCGTCGGGCATCACGCACGGAGGAGCGAGGGCGGAGATCTTTTGATTGAGCTCGGCGACCCCCTGCAGGTGGGCGTCGACCCGCATCTGATCGTTGGCCCCCAGCTTTCCGCGGAGCGTGTCGGCCTGGGCTTTGACCGCATCGAGCATCATGGCCCGAACGATTCGATCGTTGTCCACGGCGCCGGGGCCGGGGAAGATCCCGAACAGCGACTGCCAGACCTGGGCAGGACTGTCCACCGGTGGAAGAGCTGTGATCGCCCCGGGCTCGCCGCGAAACGAGATCCCAATCCCGAGGCCGCCCATGCCGGAAAACAGATTCGCCTTCGAGATGCCGACCTGCAGCGATCGAACCGGGGTCTCGTCGGCCACGCGATCCGCGATGATCTGATCCAGCGATGGACCGCCCGGTTCGAAGGCGGCGCCGCCGTTGGAGTACGCGTACGGGTAGCCGGTAAATGCAGTCACGCCCTCGACGTGTCCACCAACCGCCTGGCCCTCGGCACCGCGGTTCTTGAACCCGGTGCACACGTTGACATACGGCTTGACCGACTGCAGCGGCGCGAGCTGCTCCGACAGCGACCAGCTGGCCCCCACGGTCGACGGCTCGAACTTGTCCAGCAAGACGCCGTTCGCGGTCATCCAGGTCACGATCCGCACGGGCAACGCGGCACCATCCGCGTGGGCCTCACCGTGCCGATCCAGCATCGCCTCGAGGAGCGGCAACCCCATGACGAAGGAGGTGCCGCCTACCGCCCCGCGCAGCATCGTGCGGCGGGACAAGGACCTTTGCTTGAGAAGTCGCATCGTCCTGGCCTCCTTTCCTATTGCGGTTCGCCAACCTGACGGAAGGCGGGGTTGTCGATCATGTCGACGATGAGTTGATGGAAGTCGTGATCCGCCGCCGTGAATCGGTCGTTCATATACCCGAGTGCGTCGCGAACCCCATCGTCTTCGCCATGGCCAACGGCGTGGCGATAGAGATTGCGCACCACGCAGGGCCCGAAACGCGGGTCCTCGCTAAGCAGCAGCGCGAGCTCAACAGCATCCTCGAACTTGCCGATGCCTGGGATATCGCCCGAGGCGTCGATCGCAAACCCGTTGTCCAGCTCGCGACGGAGGCCCGACGCGTCGAAGAACTCGAACGCGAAGCCCACCGGGTCGGTCTGCACGTGGCACGCCTCGCACGCGCCACCGGCGTTCATGTGCTGTTCCATGCGCGCGCGCAGGGTGGTCGGTTCGGTCGGCTCGGGCAGGGTGGTGTTGACGTCACCGGGCGGCGGCGGCACCTCCGTGCACATCAACGAGCGCTGGACGAACAACCCCCGACGCGTGGGTGAGTTCCGATCGGGATGGGATCCGACCGCCAACATGCTGCCGTGCGTGAGCACGCCCCGGCGTCCCGAGGAGGCCGGAAGATCCACGCGCTCGAACCCACCCGAGGCCGGCGCTTCAAGCCCGTAGAGCTGCGCCAGGCGGGCATCGACCCAGGTGTAGTCAGCGTCGAGCAGGCGTCGAAGATCGCGTTCGCCGTCGGCGCCAAAGGCGACATCCTCAGCCAGACGGAGGGTCTCCTCGCGCATCGACGCCGCCATCTCGGGCGTGAAGAGTGGATAGAGCACGGGATCCTTGCTCTTGTTGAGGACCTCGCGCGCGCGCAGCAGCTCGTCGAAGAACTGCCGCCCGGCCCGCCGAGCGTCCGCACTGGACAACCACTCGGTGGCGAGCGCCCGCGGGGCGTCTTCGCCATCCAGATCGCCCGAACGTGCGCGAGCCAGCTCTTCCGCGCTGGGCGCACGCCCGAGCATGAACAGCGACGCCCGCGTCAACCACTCGGTGGTTGTCAACCATCGCTTGCCATCGTCGCGCACCTCGCCGAGCTCGACCGAGTAGATGAAGGCCGGCGACTCTAGGATCATCGCCAGCTCGTATTCGAGGCCGACGCTGAAACTGTCGTTATAGAACGTGCGGCCGGCCCGCGCGATGTCGACGAGACGATCGAGCTCGTCGCTGGTTACCTCGCGGCGCCACGCCACCCGCGCGAAATCTTCAGCGACCTTGACGTAGCATCCCTCGTCCTGCGGCCCATCGCTTACGCACGGTACGATCGTGGACAGCGTGTAGGGCGAGGCCACCGCCGCGCGGGCAACCGCCAGGGCCGACGCCTCATATTGCTCGATCTCCGACGGGGAGAGACTTCCCTGGGTCGCGCCAACGGACTGGAACCCGAGCAGGGATTGATCCGACGGCGGAGCTGCCGCGGCCGCCGCGTCTTGACCGAGCAAGACGAGGATCGTCCGGGTGTACTGATCCGCGCGCAACCGCCGGAGGCCACCGGGCGCCGCGTCCACGGCCGGCGGCCCATTATCGGGATCACCCGACGACCCATCCGCCCCCGAGGAGCTGCCCACGCTGTCGCCCGCGGTTCCGAGGGCGCCACTGCTGCCGGCGCCATCGTCCCCGGCATGCCCTACAGGATCGCTGCAGCCCGCCGTCGCGCACGAGAGCGCCACGACCGCGCACCATCGACTGGTCCAACCGTGCATCGTGGCCCCCGACAGGGTATGGATCACAGTCGCGCAATCCTTCGCCTTCCGCGCGATTTTTTTCACGACAACCCGGTCAGTTCTTGCCGGACCCGGGGAACCTTTTCTCTCGGCTCGCGATCACCGTGTCCGTGACGGCGACGCTCCGACTCGCATACGGCGCCGACGCCCTTGAACCCGCGACGGTGAACGCCGCCCAACGTGGCGAAAACTGGGCGCAGGCGCGGTTCGTGCGCCGTTACGGCCGAGTTGTGTGGGCACTGGTATGGCGCATGCTCGCCCGTGCTGGCGAGCGGCGCGCCGCGGAAGATGTGACACAGGACGCCCTTGTGGCTGTCCTCACCGCCCTACCCCGCCTCCGCTATGAGGGGGCACCTCAACTGACAAAGTGGGTGACGACGGTCGCTGCCCGGACGGCCATCGACGCACTGCGCCGCCAAGTTCCCCGCGCGGTGGTCTCCCTCGACCTCAATGCGAGCGAACCGTCAGATCAGCGGGAGGACCCGCAGGGACGCGCCGAACAGCAGGCGATCGGCCGGGCGGTCGCAGACGCGGTCGGCGAGCTGGGCCCAGAGATCCGCGCCGCATTTGTTCTGCGGGCCTACCACGACTTCGACTACGCCGAGATCGCCGAGATCCTCGGTGTCGACATTGGAACGGTGAAGTCGAGATTGTTTCGGGCTCGCGCGGCCCTCGCCAAACGCTTGGACCAAACGCTTGGAGAAGATGCGCGATGACTGATCGATTCGAAGCGGACGAACTTCCGCGGGAAACCCTCGAGGCGTGGACGGTCCCGGCGATGCCGGAGCATCTGGAGGAACGCGTGCTAGTTAGGATCCAAGAGCACTGGTCGGCACCGATCCCGGCGGCAACCGAAGGCTGGGCACCACGGACCGCATGGCGCAGGCATCTCGCCACGACCGTGGCGGTGGTCGCAGTGGGGGCCGCTGCAGCGGCCGCCCTCGTGCTCGCGATCTCGCGCCCACAACCATCGTTCCCGCCGCTCGCCCCAGCCGTCGGCGGCCAAGCACACGCGCCCGCGCATCTCACCATCTCGGTGGTGCCGCCCGACGCTTCCGTCGAGATCGATGGACGCGCCATCGACGGTCCGTCGCCCTTTGTCGCAACCAACATAGCCGCGGGCAAACACCTCATCCGGGTCCATCGCGCCGGGCACACGCCGTGGACGCGCGAGCTCGACGTCCCGTCTGGACCGCTCAACGTGCCTGTGATCCTGGGGACGATCCCGGACGCTGGCGGTGAGTCGTCCAGCTTGTCAGGCCTGGCTGGCGTGGTGCTGACGGCGATGTTCGAGACGAAGCCCGTCGGCAACGGCCGCCTGGCGAAAGACGAGATCCGCAAGGTGGTCGCCACGCATATCGACGAGATCCGCGGCTGCTACAATGAGGGTCTCGCCCGGGATCCCTCGCTGGCGGGGAAAGTCGTGGTGACCTTCAAGATCGTTTCGGATGGCGCGGTCAAGGACGCTACGGTCACGGAGTCCAGCCTTGCGGACGCCACGGTCGGCAAGTGCATGGTGACGGCGGTGGGACGCTGGCGGTTCCCAGCCCCAGAGGGCGGGAGTGTCGTGGTGACCTACCCGTTCGTGCTTGAGCCTGGGTGAGTTCCCTAGCCCAGCTTGAGGTAGTGCTCGATCACGCGATCGACGGTGAATCCGAACTCGCGGGCGAGGTCCTCCCCCGGTGCCGAGGCGCCGAAGTGATCGATCCCATGGGCGGCCGTCGCCCATCGCCCCCAACCGAGGGTGACACCCGCTTCGACCGCAAGCCGGCGGGTGAGCGCGGGCGGCAAGACTTCATCACGCCACGCCTGGGGCTGTCGCTCGAACGCCGACCAGCACGGCAAAGAAACCACCCGGACCCCAACACCGCGGCGTTGCAGCTCCTTGGCCGCATCATAGGCCAAGGACAACTCTGAGCCGGTGGCGATTAGGATCCCATGGAGATCACTGGCGCTCGTCCCAGGCGGATCCCATAGGACGTAACCGCCACAGGAGATGTCTTCCCGGGTCTCCGCCAAGGTCGGGAGGTTCTGGCGGGTCACGAGGATTGCCGTGGGCCCGTCGCCGCGCTTGCGCTGCAGCGCAAGCCGCCACGCGCCGACCGTCTCCTTCGCGTCGCCGGGCCGCACCACGTCGAGGCCGGGGATCATGCGCAAGGTCATACATTGCTCGATCGGTTGGTGCGTCGGGCCATCCTCGCCAAGCCAGAAGCTGTCGTGGCTGAACACGTGGACCACCGGCAATTGCATGAGCGCGGACAGCCGCAGCGCTCCCCGCATGAAATCCGAAAAGATAAGGAACGTGGCGTCATACGGCCGCAACCCACCATGCAGCGCAAGACCGTTACTGATCCCGCCCATCCCATGCTCGCGCACACCGTAGTGGATCAACCGCCCACCGGGTCTCGAACGATCGTGGCTGGGCAGATCGGTCAGATGAACGCCATTGCTCTCGGCGAGGTCGGCTGAACCGCCCACGATCGGCGCGTGGGCCCCCACCAAGGCGGCTAGGATCTTCTGACCCGCCTTGCGGGTGGCCACCGGCGTGCCGGGCGGGAAGCGCGGAAGGGCGTCGAACACAGCCTGTGGTACATCGCCGCGCTGCTCGCTCTCGAACGTCGCGGCGAGCTCTGGGTACGCTTGCCGATAGCGCTCGAACTCAGTTTCCCACCGGGTACGAGCGGCCGCGAGGGTCGCCCGGCACTCGTCCAGGCGCGCACGCAACTGCTTGGGTACGACAAATGTGGGTTCTAGCGGCCAACCCATCGCTACCTTGGTGGCCTCCACCTCGGCCTTGCCGAGCGGTGCCCCGTGACTGGCCGAGGTCCCCGCCTTGTTCGGCGCGCCTTTGCCGATCGTTGTCCGGCACTCGATCATACTCGGGCGATCTGTCGCGGCACGGGCGGCCGCGAGCGCCGCCGCGACCGATGCAGGGTCGTGTCCGTCGCAGCGCTCAACATGCCAGCCGTAGGCACTGAAGCGCGCACACACGTCCTCGGTGAAAGCGAGCTCGGTGGAACCGTCGATCGTGATTCGGTTGCTGTCGTACAGAAAAACGAGCTTCCCCAGCCCGAGGTGACCCGCAACGCTTGCCGCCTCGGAAGCGATCCCCTCCATGAGGTCGCCGTCGCTGCAGATGCCGTAGGTCATGTGATCGACGATCGGGTAGCCGGGACGGTTGAAACGATCGGCCAGGATCCGCTCGGCGATCGCGAGCCCCACCGCGGCGGCGAAGCCGGACCCGAGCGGGCCGGTTGTAGCCTCGACGCCGACGGTGTGGCCGGCCTCCGGATGGCCCGGCGTCTTGGAATGCAACCGGCGAAACCTCCGCAGTTCGTCGAGCGGGAGGTCGTAACCGCTCAGGTGCAGCAGCGCGTACAGCAGCATCGAACCGTGGCCAGCGCTCAGAACGAATCGATCACGATCGGGCCAGCTGGGGCACGACGGATCGTGGGCGAGATAGCGCAGCCACAACACGGCCGCCATGTCCGCGGTACCCATGGGCATCCCCGGGTGGCCGGACTTGGCTTCCTCGACTGCGTCGATCACGAGGGCCTTGATCGTCCGCACCATCTCTCGATGGAGCTCATCGTCGCAGGATCTGGCGGGTAGCTCGGCGCGGGCGGTCATGCCAGCCGTGGCTATCACGGAGCCCGCGCCCGTGCCACGGCTGCATTCAATCGCCCACACGCCACGACGGGCAGCGTGCTGGAGGCGAGCCCTAAGGTGGTCTGCGCTCGCCCCTACATCGGGTGCGCGGGGAGTCCGGCGCGTTGAGATGTGCCACCCGGTGTCGACCGGACGAAAAAATGCCGGATGTCCCGATCCGAAGCTGCCTATTCCCGGCGACCACTCTACACTCCGATCGTGCTGGAACGTGCCACGGAGGCGACCCTACTTAGCGTCGGCGATCACGTTGCTTCGTTGTCGGATGCCATGGAGGCCTTCGCGCGGGCGAGTCGGACCTCGGCCACGTTGCACGACGCGACGGCCCAGTGGGTCGGCCGGCTGATGGGCGATGCCTGCGTGGTGCTGACGCGCGCCCGACCGACCGACGCGTTGACGGTACGAAGCGTGTGGACCCGGGATCCGCGGCACAACGCGCGTATCCAGGTCCTTGGCCAACGCATCGAAACGGATGCGTACCCGATCCCGCAGCGGGTGATGGCCACCGGAGAACCCGTGTCCTTGCAGTCGCTCGCCGACGGGCTGGGAACGATAGCGATGACCGACCTCGGCATGCGGAGCACTCTGCTCTTGCCGTTGCGCATCGGCGATGGCGTCGCGGGCATGATCGCGGTATTCCGAGCGAGTTCATCGATTGAGTCGTTCGATCTCCAGCGCGCCGTCGACCTGGTACACCACGCCTCGCTGGCGATAACCAACGTGCACCTGCGCGAAATAGCTGAGGCCGAGATCGACCGCAGCGCCCGGGCCAACGACGACCTGCAGCACGTGCGCTCGCGCCTGCGCCAAGCCCTCAAGATGGACGCGCTCGGCCGCCTCGCCGGTGGGATCGCCCATGACTTCAACAACCTCCTGTCGATCGTGCTGAGCCACACAACGTTGCTATTGTGGCAGCTTGACGAGGACTCGCCGCTTCGCCAAGAACTCGAGTCGGTGAAGTACGCATCTGAGTGCGCAGCCGAGCTGACACACCAACTCCTCGCGTTCAGCGGCAAGCAGCTGCTCCACCCCCAGAGCGTGCAGCTCGACGTGCTCGTCCGCGAGGCAGAGAGGCTCGCGGCCGGGACCCTGGGGTCGGGCGTCTCGCTGCGGGTGCGCCAAGGCTGCGGGGGCGCCCGAACGAAGGTCGACCCCAATCAGTTGCAACAGGTGTTGCTCAACCTCTTGGTAAACGCGCGCGATGCCATGCCCCAGGGCGGCGAGATCGCGATCGAGACCCGCGCGACGGAGGTCGACGGTGGTCCCCGCCTCGAGCATCTCGGCTTGATCCCGGGCGCGTACTTGGTTGTCTCCGTTTCCGACACCGGCACCGGCATCGACGCGGCGACTCGCGAGTCCATCTTCGAGCCGTTCTTCACCACCAAGCCACCCGGTCACGGGACCGGACTCGGCTTAGCCACGGCACTCGGGATCGTTCGCCAGAGCGGCGGTTGCATCGACGTGGTGTCCACCCCTGGCCGCGGGAGCACGTTCTCGGTCTACCTGCCACGCACCATGGCTGCGACTGCCGAGCTACCCCGCGTGGACTCGCCGGGGCTCCTGGGCGGAGACGAGACGATCCTATTGGTTGAGGACGAGCCGGCACTGCGTGACGTGGTGCGGACGATCCTCGAGGCAAGCGGTTACCTCGTGCTCGAAGCGGAAGACTGCGAACACGCCCTGCGCATCGCCACCGAAACCAAGCAACAGATCCACCTGCTCGTGACCGACCTCATCATGCCTCGGGTGGGCGGACGAGTTCTCGCCGCGTCCGTGCAGAAACTCCGGCCCGACATCGGCTGCCTCTATATCTCGGGCTACGCAGAGGATGTCATCCGTGCCCGGGGGCTTGGCGATGGTGGGGTCGACTTTCTGCGCAAGCCGATCACACCCGACGCCCTTCAGCGCGGTGTGCGCGAGGCCCTCGATCGTGCCGCCGCGAACCGTCGGTCGAGGATCGCTGGCTGATCGGCCCCGCCGGAACGAGGATCTGATTCGTGCCGTATTGGGATCCGGTCCGCACAGCGGGTCGGAGTGGAACGGTGCTCACGGCTGGTTCCCAATGCCCGGCATGTCCGAGATGGCTGCGCGGCCAACGCTCGCGAACCGCCAGCTGCGAGCTCGCTCTTGCGGTGAAATCGCAGACGCGGCAAGGTTGCTGGAGATTGAGCGCCGGGAACGATCAGGACGAATCGCGCCTACGACTCGTATCCGAGTTGGTCCGGGTCGTTTCGGACCCGACAATTCACATCGACGAAGCGCTCGAGACGATATGTCGCCGCGCGGGTGAAACGCTCGCCGACGCGTGCTTCATTTTTCTCGACGTACCCGGCTGCGACGAGCCGCAGGAGCGGGCGCGTTGGTTGCGTCCCGGCACCCACGACGCCGCCCCGACGGAAATCGATCGAATAGCGGTGGCAATCGGATCTGAAGAACATTCCGGACGAATGGTCTTGGAGCGGACTCGCCCGGATTCGGCGCGATTCGGTAGTGGGGATATCGCCATCGCCGAACACGTGGCGCGATTGGCCGGCTTCGCGATTCAAAACGCTCATTTCATTGAGGCCTACCAGGCGGCAGCCCGAACCCGCCGCCAGGCCGAGGCCGATCGCGATGAGGCTCAGGAGCTTCTCGATCGGACCGAGCAGCTCGAAAGCATGGGTCGATTGGCGGGCGCAGTGGCGCACGATTTCAACAATCTATTGGCCGTAATGATGGGTAGTTCCAGCGTCCTTGCGGCGAGTACGCCACCTGAGGATCCGGCGGCATCCCAAGTCGCCGCAATTAGCGTCGCCACGGAGCGTGCCGCTGTACTCACCCGGCAGCTCCTGGCGTTTAGCCGCCAACAGGTCCTCGCACCGCGCACGGTCGAACCTTCCATCGTCCTCGCTGATCTCGAGCAAATGATTCGGCCGGTGATTGGCGAGGATATTGAACTTTCGGTCCGTGCAGAGCCCTCGTCCTGGCGGATCCATGTCGACCGCGGCCAGCTCGATCTTGCCCTCGTCAATCTCGTGGTCAACGCGCGCGATTCAATGCCTCACGGTGGCAAGTTACGAATCGAGGCGAGCTGCGTCACCATGGAAGAGGCAGCACTCCAGGGATTCGCGAGACTCCCAGCCGGCGATTACGTCCGGTTCGCGATCACAGATACGGGTCACGGTATCGATCCTGCGCTCCATGACCGAGTGTTTGAGCCGTTCTTCACCACCAAGCCGCGGAGCGGCGGTACCGGTCTGGGCTTACCGACGGCACTCGGCATTGCGCACCAGAGCGGCGGAGACATCCGCTTCCAGAGCCAGGTTGGATGGGGGACAACCTTCGAAGTGCTGATTCCCCGTCATATCGAACGCGCCCGCTGATTCACTCCTTCGGGAACACGGCGACATTCGAACCGACGGCAAACGCGATGTGATCGGGATCGCGATCATCCAAGGAGTCCCACGGCGCTCCATACAACTCGGAAAAACCGAAGCGAAGCTCCAGCAGCTCCCGCGACGTTGGATAGATCCCCCACTCGGGATGCTCGACGCGGTAGACCACCGTCTGTCCGTCGCCGTCGCGTCCGAACCCCCACTCGTGCTCCTTGAAGAAGTGCTCCACTGAATCTGCCGCCGGCACGATCGCCGGTCGCGCGCCACGGATGGTGAGGCCGTGCTCGCGTTCACCGAGTCGGACATGACACGAAAACACCCGCTCGCCGGTTGCTGTGTCGTGTGCGTCACACTCCATCGGGACCGTGCGGTAGTGCTCGTGATAGAGAAGGTTGGCGATGGCCGAGATCGCCGGCTTTGGGACGAGCTCGGCCACGAACGTAACCCCGCGACGGCGCAGCCCCTCGCGTTCGCGCACGTAGGTGCGGAGGTTGATCTCGGGGAAGCTGCCGTGCAGCGGCACGGCAATTCCGTGAACCCGTGTGTCGACGAAGCGGAATGCGACGAGACTGACGTACCCCACGCCCTCAGGATCACCAGGGCGGCGATCGGGATCTAGACCCGCCGGCATGACGGTCGCGAGAAGTTCGGCGTCGACCTGCCACGTCAGGAGCACCAAATCGAGCCAGCTGGCCGTCAGAAACGGAGCGTCAGACACGCCGGCAGGATCGCCGCAGGTGTGTCGGGCGATCAACCGGTGTGTTCCGCCGCCGCGGCGAGCGTGTTATGACCGCATCCATGCGCATCTGCATCCTCGGGGCCACCGGCCTGGTTGGACGCGAGACCATCGAGCTGGCGCAACGCGCGTGGCCCACCGCCGAACTCGCGTTGTTTGCCAGTCGCGATCAGACGCTCGAATTGGCCGGGCGGACGTGGCCCGTCTCAGCCGCCGCCGCGCTCGAAGGCGATGCGGCTCCCCGCGGCGACCTCGCGTTCGTCGCGCTCGACGACGAGCATAGCAAACGCTACGTCCCGCGCCTGCTCGAGCTCGGCTATCGGGTCGTCGACAAGAGCAACACGTATCGCGCCGACCCGCAGGTCCCGCTCGTGGTCGCGGGCGTGAACGCGCGACTCGTCGATCCAAGCGTTCGGCTGGTGGCGAATCCAAACTGCACGACGATCCCGTTTGCGCTGGCATGCGGACCGATCGCCACTCGCTTCGGATTGCGCAGCGCCACCGTCAGTACGTACCAGGCGATCAGCGGTGCCGGGATCGCTCCGCTCGACGAGTTTCTAACGGACGCCGCACGAGGGTATGCCGCGCCCGACCGCCTCGGCCGGCCATTTGCGAGCGACCGCTATGCCGGCAACACCGTGCCTCACAACGGCAAGACCGACGAAAGCGGGTTCTCGGCCGAGGAGCGCAAGTTGACGTTCGAAAGCCGCAAGATCTTGGACCTTCCGGACCTCGCGATTTCTGCCCAGTGTTGCCGCGTTCCAGTGGCGGTGGGTCACTACATCAACGCGTGGATCACCGTCGGCCAGTCGGCGACCGCCCACCAACTCGAGGCGCTCCTTGGCGACGAACGATTGGCACCCTACCTCCGGCTGGTTCGCGGCACGGCGGGCGACGGCCTCAGCGCGTTGACGTGCCTGACGGAGCGCGACCGCGCCTTCGTCGGCCGCCTTCGAGCTGATCCGCGGAATGCCGATGATCGCAGCTTCTGTGCCACGATCATTGGCGACAATCTTCGTCTCGGAGCCGCAACCAATGCAGTGCGCGTCGCCAGCCGTTGGTTCACAAGCGCGGATCCCGACCTCCAAAGCCCCTACCCATAGTCCTAGCAGCCCGCGCAGTTTCACCATTCGCTCCTCCGACGACGGAGTGGGCCTGTGATAAGCTGGTCTGCTCCCGACGCCGATGATCACCCGCCCCGCCGCTCTTGCGCTCGTGATGGTGACAGCGTGCACATTTGCTGGCACGGGCGGTAGTGGCGGCAGCGCGCAGCTCGGGTCGACGGGTGGTTCCGACGACACTGCCAGCGCGGGCCCATCGAACGCTGCCACCGACACCGCGTCGGACGCAGCAAACTCGACCACCGACGCGCCGGACGTCGACACCGGTGTCAACACAACGACGAGTGCCGCTGGGGACGGGACCTCAGCAGCGGCTACGTCGGCGGGGGACGACGCGGGCACGACCGCTGCGGTCGACCCCTGCGACTCGCCACCCACCGTGATGCTCCAGCAAACGGCCGACCAAGGAGTGGTCGTTCCGCCGATGCAGATCTTCGGTACCGTCGCGTACTCGGAGATCGCCGAGTCGGGCACGATCTCGTTCACGTTTGCGGCCGATTGTGCAGATGAGTACGCGATTTGGGTCCAGGTCTACGACGGCGAACCCGGCCCGTTTGACCTTTTGCCGGGCGAGTTCGCCGATTCGTATTACGTCGAGGTCGATGGCTCAGGTTCGGAAGTCAACTGGGACTACGGCTGCGATACGGTGGCTACGCCCTGGTCCTGGCAGGCAATCTCCACCCACGGACCCGACTGCAGCGACGACAGCATGGCGGTGTTCGACTTCGCGGCTGGCCAGCATACCCTCGAGTTCCGCAACGCCGAAGCCGGTGATGCAACCGAACTACCGCCCACGGCGGCAATGCTCTCGTCGGTGATCATCACCAATGATCTCGACTACCATCCTTGAGGCCTGGCCCCGGATGACGAACCCTGCCCCCGCGCCCGCCTCACCGATCACGGCGGCTGTACTCGACCTCGCCGAGCAAGCCGGCCCGAGCGGCATCTCGATGGGCGCGATCGTTGACGCCCTGGCCGGTGACGGGTTTGCGGCCAGTTCGGTCGAACAAGAAATTTGGGCCCTGCTCAGCCGTCGCCGGCTCACGCCGTGCGGCTTCCTGTGCCGCGTGGTCAACCGGCGCGATCCGAGCGGGGCTAGCCGAAAGGAGCGAGTTTACGAGTTCATGCTGGTCCCCTGGTCTGCAGCGCTCGACAAGCAGCTCGACCTCGACCTCGACACGGAGAAGTGATCATGGGTGGACAGTTGCCGATCGACGCCACGCGATCGCGTGATCTGGTCCTGCTGCTGGCGCCGATGGATGGGATAACGTGTTCGGTCTGGCGCGAGGTGATGACCGACATCGATGGCGGGGCGAGCGAAATCGATCTGTGCGTGTCCGAGTTCGTGCGCGTGACTGGCACGGCGGTTCCCGCCCACGTGCTACTGCGGGAGGTACCCGAGTTGGCCAACGGCGCCCGCACGCGGGCAGGCGTGCGCGTGGCCGTACAGATCCTCGGCAGCGCGCCCGCGGCGATGGCCGCTACCGCAGCTACGATCGCCGACCTGGGGGCCCGCGTGATCGACATCAACTTCGGGTGTCCCGCGCGCACCGTCAATAACCACGATGGTGGGGCGAGCTTGCTTCGGACGCCCTGCCGGATCGAGGCGGTGGTCGCCGCTGTGCGGGCGGCCGTCGGGGAAGCGGTGCACGTGAGCGCCAAGGTGCGGCTCGGATGGGATTCTCCCGCGGGCATCGTGGACATCGCGCGCGCTGCCGAGGCCGGCGGCGCAGCGTGGCTGACGATCCACGCGCGCACGCGGACGCAACTCTATCGCCCCCCTGTCGACTGGCACGCGATTGGCCGGGCTCGCCACGCCGTGACGATTCCAGTGGTGGCCAACGGCGATTTACGGACCGTCGACGACATCGCGGCCTGTCGGGCGGCGAGCGGCTGCGACGCGTTCATGATCGGACGCGGAGCTATGGGCGACCCGCGGCTCTTTCAGCGGGTCCGCGGGCCCGCGCCTGGATTCGACGGTCGATGGTTCGCCGCACTCGTCAGCGACTACGCGGCCAAGCTGCGCGCACGCGGAGTCAGCGAGCACGGCGCCCTGGGCAAGCTCAAGCAGTGGCTCCGCTATGCTGGTCCAACCCAGGCCGAGCTAGCGCGGTCCTTCGAAGGGATCAAGGCCGCCACGGAACTCAGGCCTGCGCTCACCATGGTGGCCGATCTGCTCGCTAGCGCTTCGAGCTAACGAGCCTGTGCACGCTTTCGGCCGCTTTGAGAACGGCAGCAGTGACACCCTAGTCGCGGCAATTCGCGCCAAACTCGTAGGGACCGATGTCCGGACCCGCGCCCAGCAGGCGCGGTCCGCCATCGTGGTCGACGTTGATCTCCACAAGCGGGGTGATGTCGACGACCCCGCTGTCGATCGCCGGAGAGCCCGCCTGGAGACGGTAGTCGCCCGAACCATCGGCCTGATAGTCCACGAGCAACGGATCTACCTCCATGACATTCTCGATCAAGGTGTCGTGGTCAATCATGGATCCGATGGACGGACCGGTGTTGGCGAAGAAGATATTGTCCCGCACGACATTGCCGGCTCCCTGGTTGCCCATGATGCGGATGCCGAAATTGTTCCCGTAGATGATGTTGTTCGCGATC
The DNA here is from genome assembly GCA_902826865.1 of uncultured Myxococcales bacterium. GTDB lineage: Bacteria > Myxococcota_A > Polyangia > Nannocystales > Nannocystaceae > Xiheibacterium. The sequence continues at coordinate 52,381 of CADEGN010000003.1, read as the reverse complement.
AAGAGGTCCTCCGCGTCGCCCTCGTCTCCCTGACCCCCGAAGACCATGCCATGACCGTCGACCGCGAATACCAGGTTGTGCAACACCTGCGTGCCGACCGGATGGTGCCAAAGATGAATCCCGTATCCCATGGTGCGGTAGGCGATGTTGTTGGCGATCGTTCCGCCACGGTATCCCCAATAGAACGCGTATGCGCTCTCTTCGGGGCAGTTGTTGGCGATATCGTGGACAACGTTGCGCACGGCGCTGTTGAAATCGGCGCCAGGTGGGCCGCCGTTGAGGCCGGAATTTACGTTGTCCGAACATGTCGGCGATTGGATGTGGTGCACGTGATTCTCCGCGGCCAGGCCGTACGATCCGCGCATAGACACGCCAACGCTCCCGTTGCCGGTCACCTCGAAGCCGATGATCTCGATGTAGTCGGCCTCCAGCCACCACACGGCGAGCGTGTATTCGGGCACGCCTGCGATTTGCGCTCCCCACTTCTGCTCCGACAGGTAGCGAATCGGCGCGCCTTCGGCTCCGTCCGTCGTCGTACGGACGGCCTCATTGTAGATCCCCGGAAGCACGACGACGGTGTCACCGGGGGCGACGCACTCGCCCATCCCTGAGATCGTGCCGCGTGGCGTGCCCCGATCCATCGCCTCGTCACACGAGCGTGTGTCGGATCCGTCGGTCGCCACGTAGAACGTGCTGCCTGACCGCAGCGGTCCGGGATACGGCGCACAATCACTGCCCTCGCCCCCCGTCGAGTCTGCGCTCGTGCCTCCACCGGAGCCTTCTGCGCCGCCCGTTGTTATCTGCGCGGTTGTCATCTCAGTAGCGGATCCGATGTCGCCGCCGGGACCTGCCGTGCTCTCGGAGCTACTCGTCGCCGCTGGCCCCATGCCTCCCTCGTCCTCCGTCGAGGAGAGGGTCGGCTTCGCTGGGCCTCCGCAGGCCGCAATCGTGTGGGCCACTACAAGGAGCGCGGTCGGGGCCCCGGCGATGGCGCGCGGTCGTGGGCGATTTCTTGCTGTCATCCACGAGTAGTCGTCGCAGCTGACTTCTCGTCCAGTTCAGCCGCGAAACACCGCCGGGGTACCTTCACGACGGCTCGATGCGCCAAGCCTCGCCGTCGTCGCTGGCCTCCGCCTTGCCTTGATCGTGAACCACAAGCACCCGGCACGTTCCTGGGGTCGCGTTGCCCGATCCGTCGGTGACCGTGAAACCGATGGTGTAAACGCGACCGTCACCACCGCCCTGGCGCTCGGCCCGTAGGCTGGCCGCGGTCGCCGATATCAACTTCGCGTCCGCAGACGTGTGACCATCGCCCCGGTCGTCGTCGGGCTCGTCGCCAGCGACGAAGTCGATCGCCGCGGTCCAATCCGGGTCGCACTCATCGATCGAATCGATGCAGTCTTCGATAACGTCGACCGTGTGCATCTTGTGGTTGGGCGGCCATAGCGGGACATCCACGGTCGTGAACACTGGCGCGACGGTATCGGTGATCGTCAGGGTCGTCTCGCACACCGCCTGCCCTGAGTTGCCGTCGACTACGACGATGTCGTGCTCACCAATCTCGCTGGGCGGATCAACCGGCTGGAGATCGAGGCCTCCGCAGGCCCCCGCACCGACCTCGACGTAGATCTCATCCGGCACGGCGCCATCATTGCAATCGATCACCAGCGCCTCGTCGCAGGTCCATTCGGCGTCAGGTGCGGAAGCGTCATCGACGCAGACAGGATCGATGCGAAATTCCACCGGCGAGGCGTGTTGAGAGCATCCGGCGGCGAACGCGGCGAGCAGCAGGAGACGTGGTCGTTTCATGCGGCGATAGGACCGAGCTGCGGACGCCGGCTCCAACCCTCGCCGGAGATCATCGCGGGGTCCTGCTCACAGATTGGGTACGCGCAAAACGCGATCCGCGTGCGCGCTCACGGACAACCTGGAGCCGTGAGGACAAGCTCCTCACCCTCGACGCTGAACGAGGTGTCGAATCGCGATGCCTGATCGATCACTCGCTGGCGCACACGCTTGCCGAGGCCGCCGGTCGCCGGGACCGGGTGTTGGACCGGAAGCCGTTTGATGTACGCCGGGTGAAACACCACGCGCTCGAGGCAGCGCCCCTCAGCACGGGCGCGAACGCGCAGCACACCGGTGAGCCGCGGGATATCGTGGGTGTTCTCAAACAAGAAGTTGCCGAGGGAGTAGGCGACGACCCCTTGGCCGTAACGTTCGATGGCCTGGAGCACGTGCGGATGGTGACCGATCACGAGATCAGCCCCCGCATCGATCATGGCGTGCGCAGCGGAGACCTGCGCGTAGTTCGGTGCCTCGGCGTACTCCTCTCCCCAGTGGACAACCACCACCACGATATCGTGGGTTCCGCGGGCGTCCGTGATCACGGGAGCAATCGTCTTTTTGATCTCGTCGGTGGGTAGGTAAGGAAGGATCGGTCCACCTTCGCGCACCGGCGCGTTGGTTCGGGTCGTGATCGCGATGAAGCCGATCTTCCAGCCGGCCTTCTCGAACGTCTCCACACGAAACACCGGCGGCTCACGCACCGCAGCTCCGATCGGCATCACACCTAGCTCGCGAAGGATCTCCGGCGATTGCGCGACACCCGCGATGCGTTGGTCGTACCAGTGATTGTTCGCCAGGCTCATCACCGAAAAGCCGCCGTCGCGCAAATGCCTGGCGAGCTCGGGCGACGCGCCGAATCGATAGCGGGAGCCGATCGGGCTCGCGAGCGGTAGATCGCGGACGATCGGCGTCTCGAGGTTGCCGACGAGAACGTCCGAGGCGAGCATGTCTGCGATTTCGCCGAACACGGGAAAGTCACCCTCGGGGATCGGATCAAAACCGGATCCGCGGTATCGGCCGAAGATCACATCCCCGACGAAGGTGAGCTCGAGCGTACGGGCGCGCGACGGTGACGGTGGCGGCGCGGAGGCACCCTCGGACGGCGCGGCAACGGGGGCAGCCACAACCGCCGGCGCACGTGCAGCCGGCGGCGAGATCGTGCCGGCGTCGCGCGGTGGGGCACCGCTCACCGTCGCGCTGATGTCCGCGGCGCGCGGTGAGCAAGCCACCAGCGCAAGTCCACCCACGAGCATGAAGCGTCGCGAACGCGTCATCGGCGAACGGAGGGTAGCCGACCTCCGCCCTGCCGGCGAAATCGGGACGAAAGCGGGGCTGTCCTGCTGTTCTCGCGCCTTCCCTCTTACCCGGGGCCCGCAGCCAAGGGAAACGCACGCGAGCACTGGTCGAGCAACCACGGCAGTTCGCCGACGTCCTCGGCCACCAGCAACGCCACGCAACGCGCTGCGGCCGGCGACGTCTCGCGCTCGCAGGCAGCCAGGTCCGCCGCGTGGCTGGCCGCCAGCGCCTTCACCGGAGACTCCGCCTTCGGCTCGCTCCGACCGTAGTAAGCGGCAGCCGCGTCGAACATCTGCGTGCACGCCTCGTGCACCGGCGGCAGCGGATCGGGCAAGCGCGGCGCAACGCGGACGCGCAACTCGGCCGCCTGCGCATCGTAGTCGGGCTGCGCCTCGTATCCACGGGCAGGATTGCCGACCGGCAGGGTTTGTTCGCCCGCTTCCTGGGGCTGCTTCGGTCCGCTTGGGACCCGACTCGTGCCATCCCCGTTGCACGAACAAACGAAGCAGAGCACCAGTCCGACGGCGAGCCTGCGCAGGCCGGGCACCAACGCGGTGGTTTGTGGGCGCCGCCAAGCGCGTCCCGATGGACCTCGATCACCGCCTCGCGGCATGGCCGTACCATACCGCATCAATGCCGAGCGTGCGCCTGGGCGTCACGTGCATTGCGGGTGCGCGACGCAGTTGGAACAACGGCCTGCAGCTTGGTCGCGCGCACACCGTGGCTCAAGGTGGCCCAGGGATCACGATCAGGCGCCTTCGCAGGTGTCCGTCACCTCGCTCCATGTGCATAGCGGAATCTGTTGGCAGATCGCCATGTCGAAGCCCTCGCAAATGTCACCAAAGCCGCCGGTGCCGCCGGGAAATCCACCGGTGTCACCGGGAAATCCGCCGGTGCCACCGGGAAGCCCGCCGGTGCCACCGGGAAATCCACCGATGCACACACCGAACATCGCGTCGCCGAACCACTCACAGTCGGCGTCCGTGCAGCTCGCCTCATCCATCAGTGACATGCAGTCAACGGCGGCACCACTGTCGCCAATGCCCTCGCTACCGACCGTCGCGGAGTCACCGCCAACCGTGCCCGCCGAGCCATCACTGCCCGCGGTTGCGAGGCCGCTGCCCGCGGTCGCCGCCCCATCTTCGCCCGTGCCCGTGCCGGGACCGACCGACGACGTGATCCCGTCATCACCGCCGTCCGAACCAGGACCGTCGCCTGCGCCCTCTGAGATCCCGGCACTGGCACTGACGGGATCGAAGGACGACCCAACACTCGGATCAGCTGTGGTCGCGTTGTCGGAGGTTGTGCCGGGGACCCCGGCGGGGTCCGTGGGTTCCGATTGACAGCCCAAGACGAGGAGCACAATCGCTCGGGCGACTTGATGGATACGCATGCGAGCGGATTGGCCGCAGGCATCGCCTATTGTGATGCGATCATCCTGTGGGCCGCCCCCCAACAAGGGACCGCCGCTCGGTGAGCCCCTCAGATCACGCAATGTGGTGCTTTGCGTCAACCGGTCGCAGCACCAGATTCGCCACGAGCGCAACCGCCAGAAGCCCAGCCATCACGTACATCGTGCTGTTGTAGAGCGTGATCGATGGGTCGAGCGTGCCCACCGGAGCGATCGCCATCAGCTTGGCAAGGGTCACTGTCTTCGCCGCGACCAACGCGTCGAGCTCGCCCACGCCGACTCCGAAGGTTGCGACAAACGCACCGGGATCGACCGTGGCAGCCAGATTGCGAATCGCGGCGAGCTCTGCCCGCGCGCGCAGCGTTGTCAGCACGAATGGACCGAGCACGCCCGCGACGCTCCACGCTGTCAGGGTCCGGCCATGGATACCACCCACGAACTTCGTGCCGAAGATATCCGCGAGGTAGGCGGGAATCGTCGCAAACCCGCCGCCGTACATCGTGAAGATGATCATGGTAGTGGCGTAAAACGCCACCAGCCATAACAGCGGGCGGCCGCCGCCGGCCCCCGCCGCACAAACCGGCACGAAGAGGTAGAGCACGATGCCGAGCCCAAAGAAGATGGAATAGACCCGCTTGCGCCCGATGACATCGGACAAGCTCGCCCACCCGAAACGACCCACCATGTTGAACACGCTGATGATGAGCACGTAGGTCGCTGCGAACGCGCCGTCAACGAGCTCGGGCAGCGCGCGACCGAACAGATCGGTCATCATGGTCTTCGCCACGCCGAGCACCCCGAGCCCCGCGGTGACGTTGAAGCAGAGCACAAGCCAGATCAGATAGAACTGCGGCGTACGCAGCGCCTCGTCGATATCGACGTGGTGCGTCGTGATCATCTTGCGCTTACTATCCGCGGCGGCTGGCGGGCTCCAGCCGCGCGGCGTCCAACCCTCGGCTGGCACGCGATACGAAAAGGCCGCGACGAGCATGATGATTGCGTAGGCGATCCCCAACACGAAAAACGTACCCGCGATGCCGGCATCGCCCGTGCCAACGACGTAGACGCCCTCGGGGCCCGGTAGCGTTAGGCCAGCGACGTCGCCGGGGCCGACGACCACGACCTCGCGCATGCGACCGCCGAACTCGGCCAGCCGCCGCCCTCCCTCGGTGAAGAGCCGGACCGAGTCGATGGTGCCGAGGTACTCCGGTGCGCGGTAGAAGCTGGCGAGCAGCCGCTGCTGCAGCGGCACCGCCACCATCGCGCCGCCGCCGAAGCCCATGATCGCCATGCCTGTGGCCATGCCACGACGATCAGGGAACCACCGGATCAGCGTGCTGACCGGCGAGACGTAGCCGAGCCCCAGCCCCGCACCGCCGAGCACGCCGTAGCCGAGGTAGAGCAGCCAGAGTTGACGCGTGACGATCCCGAGGCCCCCGAGGGCAAAGCCGCCACCCCAGCAACACGCAGCAACCACGCCCACCATTCGTGGGCCGACGCGTTCGAGCCACCGTCCTGCGACCGCGGCCGTCATTCCGAGAAACACGATCGCGACCGAGAAGACCCACACAACGCTGTCGAGCGCCCAGTCGTCGGCGGAGCTCGCCACGACGCCGTCGAGTCGCACGAGCGGCGCGTTGAAAATGCTCCACGCGTACACCGAACCGATGCACAGGTGGATCGCGATCGAAGCCGGGGGAACCCGCCAGCGACTAAAACCCGGTGGCGCGACGATGTGATCCTTATAGAGTCGCTCTAGCACGCGCGGATGCGATGGTAGCCGAGCCGTGGTCAACTGCCCCGACGACAGCAGAGATCCGCGCCAGGAATAGACGCCCGCGCGTGGACTGAATCGCTCGTAGGCTGTGGTGTAGCCCCCCGCCTGGCGCGGACGCCGTGACCGGCCTGCCCTGGCCCGTCCACGCGGCCTCGCCTCCGGCTGCCTTCGACGTCCGGGGCGCGGCGCCCCTCGGACGATTGCCTCACGTTGTTGGCGCAGGTTGGCCAATAACGGAGCGGATGGGACCTCGCGTCGCGATCCTCCTTGGGCTCGTCCTCACGTCCTGCGGCAGCCCAGATCGCGGGTCGTCTCTGTTCGGCGACGGCACCGGCGGCGCTGACGCTGTTTCGGAGGGGAGCCCCGGCGAGCCGACCTCCGGCGCTGCGGGTAGCGCTGCCGACAGCAACTTCACCTCGGGAAACCCGACCGACGACGGAGCCAAGTTCGACGTCACCAACGGCGAGGGGGCGGGCGAGGGATCGCAACCCGACGAATGCGGCTGCGGCACCGACGAGTGGTCGTACATTTGGGTGGCGAACTCGCTGCAGAGCACGGTTTCGAAGATCAACACGGTGACGTTGCAAGAGGAGGGGAGATACTTGACGCGTCCGGACGGTGCTGGCAATCCATCGCGCACTTCGGTAAGCCTGGGAGGTCGCGCCGTTGCGGTCGCCAACCGTTACGGCGGCGTCGTAAAGGTGTGGGCGCGTGAGCAGTTCTGCGATCCCAACCGAAACGGCGTGGCGGGCTTGCAGACCTCAAGCGGAGCCAACAACGTCCTGCCGTGGGGAGAGGACGATTGCATCGACTGGTACACCGCGTTCGACTCCTACACGACGCAACGCCCGGTCGCGTGGGCCGGCGACGTGAATCCTGTCTCCTGCGACGACGAGGCGGTATGGACCTCGGGCTGCGGTGGCGGCTTCTCCCCGGGCACGGGTGGATTCGGCAACGTCTTCGTCCATCGCCTCGATGGTGCCGACGGCACCGTGCTCGACACGGTGGAAGTTCAGGGGTTCACGTGCGGGGGATTTGGAGCCTATGGTGGGGCCGTCGATCCCGAAGGAAACTTCTGGATCGCGCACAACGGTACCGGCGGAAGACTGGCAAAGATCGACGCCGCGACCCTCCAGGCGCAGGTGTTCGAGCTTCCCTCCAACGGATTCGCCGGCTACGGGATCGCTGTCGACAACGCCGGCCGGCCGTGGCTATCGAGCTACGGTGGCAATCTCGGCGCCGCACGTTTCGATCCCGATTCGCAGAGTTGGACCACCGTGGGGGGCTTCGCTAGCCAAGGCGGGATCCAACAGGGCGCAGACGGGCGGATCTGGGTGGCATCGGTGTCCAGCAGCGGCGCGGGGCAGGACGGCATCGTGTGGATCGACCCCGATACCGCGCAAATCGGCGGGCAGGCGGCGGTGGGCGGTGGCACCGTGAAGGGGATTAGCCTCGACGTCGGCGGCTACGTCTGGGCAGTGACAGCCGTCGCCCACAAGATCGACCCCAACACGCTCGCGTCGGTTGGAAGCTACGCCGGCTTGACTGCCCCCTACACGTATTCGGACATGACCGGCTGGGGACTGCAGAACAACGTCTGCAACCCCGCGGGCTGATGGCTCGGTCGGCTGCGCTCGCAGTTTCCTGCGCCGTCCGTCCGGTTCACCCGCGAAGGCCGCCACTACCCTTCGGGCACGAACTCGTCGCACGTCGCGTCGATCGTGGCGACGGCCTGTGAAAACACCTGGCTGTAGTCGGCGAGACACACACTGCCCTGGAACCCGCGACTGCCAAACGACTCCACCCAGGCGCGGTATTCAGGGCCAGCCTGATCGCCGTTGCATAAGCCACCGGGAAGATCCTGATCGCCGAACAAGCCAACGACGACGATGGCGTCCGCGTTTCCGCCCTTTGCCGCGACGAGGGCCTCCCTCCACGTTGCGGCGTTGCCGGTCGCGTGTTCGATGTTCGCGGTCACCGAATTGGCGTCCGATACGACGGTCACCACCAAAATCGCGTCGTCGCGAATGAACCCATCGTTGCACTCGCCGGCAGAGTTGAGCTCGGCGCTCACGCTGCGCAGCATTGCCGTCATCGGCATTTCGTTCTGATTCCCGCTTGTGCCGACACGCGCAGCACATTGAAATGTACTCTCGACGTCGATGTCGGCGTCGGTCAGATACTGCCCACCCCCGCTGAAACCGCACGGGCTCCCGTTGGCGGAGATGTTGCGCCCCGATCCCATCGTGAAATTGCAGCCACTGAGGGGCGGGCAACAGGCGGGGCGCGGCCAGCTCGTGCCGCACGTGTTGCCGTTGCACTGACTCAGCACCCCGTCTTCGTCCGAGTCGACCACCATGATGTGGTAGTCGTGGGCGTCGAGCGTCGAGCGAATCGCGTCGATGAAGCCGGGAAAACTCGTGACTAGATTCTGCTGGTTGTCCCCCATCGAAGACGAGTTGTCGATCACGAACAGGAAGTCGACCTTCTCGCAGCCCTCGCCGGAGTGACCACCTTCGAGACTTCCGCTGCCTCCCGATGGCGTATCGAATTTGATCTCGTCCATGGTCGTGGGGCCCGGCCCGTTCGACTCGTCGCCGCCGGGGCCCCTCCCGGCCTCGGTGGCAGGATCCCCGTCGGCCGACGAGTGCGCGCCCCCACTGTCACCCATGCCCGTCGGCGCGAACGGCCCACTCGTTCCCCGCCCCTCCGGCGCGCACGCGCTGACCTGTCCGAAAATAGCGAAAAGGAGCGCCGCGCTCTTCCCGGCGGCGCGGCGGAGGAACAGAACTTCGCGCATTGCCGTGCTTTTGGCGCGTGCGATGCGGTGTCGTGAGAAAATCGACCGATCGTTTTCGTCGCGACGCTCGGCGCACGCAACGTCTTGTACCATACGTCATATGTCGAGCCTGCGCACGCTGGCGACCCTCTCGATCTTGACAAGCGCCACCTGGCCTCAGCTCGCCCTCGCGGCGCCGACCGAACCCAACTCCCTCGCCAACCCGCTGAACACGCCGACGGGCTGCCAGAACTGCCACAGTTACGGCAACATCGAGCCGCACGGCGACGCACCTTACTACGCACCGTTTTTTGGCTGGCGTGGATCGATGATGGCAAACGCCTCTCGTGATCCGGTGTTCTGGGCCGGCGTCGCGATCGCGAGTCAGGATGACGCGGACGAGACGATTCTGTGCGTCCGGTGCCACTCCCCCCGCGCGTTCCTCGAGGGCCGCGGGGGCGCAATTTCGATCGACGAGCTCCAGCCGAGCGACCTCGACGGCGTCGAGTGCGAAGTCTGCCACCGCTCCATTGCCGAAGCGGGCGTCGAACCCGGCAACGCGCAGTACACGATCGATGACGTCCCTGTGAATGGCACGGTTCCGCGCCGGGGCCCGTTCTTCTACGAAACCGAGATCGGCGCCCCACCCCATGAATGGATCCAAGATCCAACCCTCGGCGACTCGCGCTTGTGCGGTACTTGCCATGACGTAACCACCACACGCGAGCGCGTCGACGACGACGGCAATGGACTCGGCTTTGCCTTCAACGAACAACGAACCTACAGCGAATGGCTCGGCAGCGCATTCGCTCTGCCCGGCGAAGGGTTTCGCTCGTGCCAGGACTGCCACATGGCGGCGATGACCGAGATGCCGGGCTGCTTCGAGAACGCCAACGCCGGGATCACGCACGCCACCGGCGGCCGGCGCCACGATCTGGCTGGCGCCAACCGGTTCGTGCTCGAGCTGCTCAAGGGAATCTACGGCACAGCGGGGACCGATGAGATCCCCGACTTCTTCTACGACAACGCCCTCGAGCTGATCGACCTGTTGCTACCGACCGCAGCCACCGTCGAACTCGTGCCGCCGTCTGAGGTGGACCTGTCGGTTGGCCTGTCCGGGTTGGAGATCACGGTCACAAACAACACCGGACACAAGCTTCCGACCGGCTACTCGGAGGGGCGCGTGATGTGGCTCGAGGTCGTCGGTCGTTACGGCGACGAAGTCGTTTACAGCTCGGGTCGCTACGACGCTGCCGCCGGCATCGAGCAAGATGGGCAACTGCGCACCTATCGCGCCATCGCTGACGATCAGGCCGACGGCACCACGTTTCACCTCCTTCGAAACAACCACTGGGTCGAGGACACGCGCATTCCGCCACGCGGCCTTTCACCCGATCCGCAAACGGATCCGGTCGGCGATCGCTACACGCTCGGCGACGACGGAGCTTGGCCAAATTTCGACATCGCGACGTATGCGTTTCCGGCCGCACCGGAGGTGGTAGATGCGACGCCCGAGAATGCGGACGATGACGTGCTTACGATCGACGTCCGCTTGCTGTACCTGATCAACACCCCGGAATATGTGCAGTTTCTCGCCGACGAAAACGTCACGAACTCGGCGGGCATGGATGTACTCGCCCTCTTCGAGGACGCAGGCGGCGCTCCGCCACTCGAGCTGGTCAGCGCCCAGGTGACGATTCCGATCACCGGGTTCGGGCCCAGCGCGGCGAGCTCGTCAGGTACCGGCGCCGATACAACGGCGGGGGCAAGCGCCAGTACAAGCGCCAGCGGGCCGTCATCGTCGACAGGGGCTGCCACGACCGCGAGCGAGGAGAGCGGCAGTGGCGGCGACGCTGCCAGCGAAGGCGGCGGTGGTGGCTGCAGCTGTGCAACTCCGGGTACCGGGGGCAGTTCCACACTCCTGCCGTTGGGCGGGTTCGTGTTGCTTGCGCGTCGGCGAAGGCGCCGCGCGTAACCCGGGTGGGTCGCCTGTCCCAGACGGGGGACACGGTTGCGGCCGCGCCGAAACCCGCGGCCTTGGATCCGGCCCGCGGCCGTCCATGTGGCCGCCCACGGGTCAACCCGAGGTCGCGCGGCCCCGAACCGCGACTGGCCCGGCGGACGCGCAAGCCTAGACGATCCACGACGGGTCCATCTCGCGCCGCCCGTTCGCCAAAATGATCAGTTTCGTCGGCCTGCTCATCGTCATCGGCTCGGTCATCGCCGGTTACCTCATGCACCACGGTAACCTCGCGGTGCTCAACCAGCCGCACGAGTTCGTGATCATCCTTGGCGCCGCGATGGGCTCGCTGGTGGTGAGCACGCCGATGAAGGTCATCAAGGCCATGGTCGGACAGCTCAAGGGCCTGGCGGGAGCGCGACCTGGAAAGAAGGAGTATCTCGAGCTCCTCACGCTCCAGTACGAGTTGTTTCAGCTCGCCCAACGCGCCGGCTTGCTTGGGTGGGAAGAGCACATCAACGACCCGAACAAGAGTTCCATCTTCGCCAAGTACCCGAGCGTGCTGAAAGACCACCACGCGACGGAGTTCATGACCGACACCATGAAGGTGATCGTCTCTGGATCTGCTGATCCGCACGACCTCGAGAGTCTGATGGACGTAGACATGGAAACGGTCCACAGCGAGGAGGCCAAGGCACCGGCAGCACTAAGCTCCGTGTCGGACGCACTCCCTGGCCTCGGCATCGTCGCCGCGGTGCTCGGCATCGTCATCACGATGGAGAAGATCGACGGACCGCCGACCGAGGTCGGCATGAGCGTAGCCTCGGCGTTGGTCGGAACGTTCCTCGGCATCTTGTTGTCTTACGGCGTATTTAGCCCTCTCGCCGCAGCGATGGGCCACCGCAACGCCGAGCTCGGCAAGTTCGTCGAGTGCATGAAACACGGGCTGCTTGCCCACGCCAAGGGCGTATCACCGTCGATCGCCGTCGAGTTCGCGCGCCGCTCGATAACTGTCCTCGAGCGGCCGAGCTTCGACGAACTCGAGAAGGCGTGCCGCGCGGCCAAGGGGTGAGTCATGTCCGGAGACGCAGGCGACAAGCGACCGATAATCATCGTCAAGAAGAAGGCCCACGGCCACGGCGGTCACCACGGGGGCGCCTGGAAAGTCGCGTTTGCTGACTTTGTAACCGCGATGATGGCGCTTTTCATGGTGCTTTGGCTCGTCGCCCAGAGCCCGCAGACCAAGTCCGCCGTCGGTGCCTACTTCCGCGATCCGCTCGGCATCGAGAGCGGAGGCAACACGGAGATCAACACCGGACCGAACACTGGCGGGGCTGGGTTCTTTGGCGGGGGCAACACCGCGGTCGCCGTGGACACGAATCTGTCCGGTGGCAACGGCGCCGACCACCGTCCAACGAAGGAGTTGCCCGAGCTATCCAACGCGCGCAGCCGACTCACCCAGGCCTTGCTCGCATTACACATGGATTCGTGGGCGAGACACGTCGAGCTCACCGCCGTCGAGGAAGGACTTCGCATCGAGATCCAAGACAGCGAGCACGACCAACTGTTCTCCCCGGGCGGTACCAAGATCAACCCAGCTGCGAGACCTGTACTTGCCGCCATTGCCAAGGAAATCGGGACGCTGCCGAATCACCTCGTAATCGAGGGGCACACCGATGCAGCGCGCTCGCCGGGCCGGCTCGGAAACTGGGAGCTCTCGTCCGATCGCGCCCACACGGCTCGCCGACTCCTCATCGACAGCGGGATCCGTGACGAACAGGTCATTGAGGTGCGCGGCTACGCCGATCGTCGCCCGCGGCTGTGGCACAAGCCGCTCGATCCGCGCAACCGCCGGATCTCGATCCTGGTGATGCTGCGCGACGTGGAACGGGGGAGCGAGGAGCCCACCGCCGACGACGGGCCGACCCATCCGCTGGTCAAGCGCCTCCGCGCGCTTGATATGGCCGCTCAAGGTCCGACGGACCACGTCGACCTCGCGCCGGACGGCAGGCCGGTCGTGCCGTGATCCGGCGCGCTGGCACATCCCAAGCCAAGGTTCCAGCGCGACCGCTTGTCTCGGCCCCGTTATTCGGGCGGCGGCATGAAGTTCTCGCAGGCGGCGTCGATGATCCCCACCGCTTCGGCAAAGAACGGGCCGTAGTCGCCGTCGCAGAAGGGCACGATAAAGCCGTTCGCACCCCAGAGCTGGGTGAACTGCGAGACTTCGACGGAGGCACCGAAACCACACGGATTGCCGGGTGAATCGGTGATCGCCATGACGACGACATTTTCCGGAATGTCGCTGCGAGCGGTCAACACCGTCTGATAGTACTCCATCGGGGTACCCGGGGAGTTGTCGTTCTCGTTGCCGATGATGACGACGACGAGGAGCGAGTCGTCGCGCAAGAAACCCTCATTGCATTCATCGTTGTCGCCGTGCGCCCGCGTGACCGCATTGGCGAGGGCGAGCATCGGCTGCTCATTGCCGCTTCCGCCAGAGCCAACTTCGGCGGCGCACGAGAACGTCTCGACCAGGTCGTCCTCGTCCGTCATGAAGTTGAAGCCCTCGTCGTAGGGCCCGCACGCCATGTTGCTCGACGAAGCTCCGCCCGTCTGTACCACCAACGCTCCCAGCTGTTGGCACTGGGGCACGTTGAACGCATACGCGTCGGTGGTAATCACCCCGACTTGGTAGTCGGACGCGGAATCCAGGGCGCCCTCGATGCCCGAGATGAAACCAGGGAAGTTCGCCACCAGGTTGGCCTGATGCGGTTCCATGCTGCTCGAGTTGTCGATCACGAACAGGAAGTCGACCTTGTTGCACCCCTCCTCCGGGGGAACCCCTATGTCCGGTGCCCCACCGACATCGAGCTTGGGAAACATGTTACCGGCGCCCGCGCTGGACTCTGTTGTAGAGCCGGCGGCGGTGGTGGCATCGGCGGCCGTGGTCCCCGTGGAGTCATGGCCGGTATTCGCCGCCGAGGTCGTTGCTTCCCCGGTCGACGTACCCGGGCCGGTTGTCTCACCCGACGACGCACCGCCGCCGCACCCACAGGCAAGCAGCGACGTTCCGAGGGCCGCAAGGACACAGAGTCGTTCGTAGGTGTTCGTCATTGGCGATCCTCGATCAGTGACTGCGTTGATCACGGCGACACGCGGTAAATCTTGCCGTCGGTGATTAATGTGCCGCCCTCGGTCTCAACCGTGGTGATGTAGACGTCACCCCAGGCGTTCCAGCCGTTGCCCAGGATCCGTTCCCCCGTGTCGAGCAGGACGCCGAGGTCTTCGACTTCGGTCCCGTCCCAGCGCAGGCCGAACAGCTCGCCGCTGCAGAAGTCCCCGTAGACGTACACGCCCTGCCAGTCCTCAACTTCGCACGACCGGTAGACCGCACCACCGGTCACGGAGCAGCGGCCATTCGAGTGGGAGTAGTCGATGATCGGCATGGTCAGATCATCGACGTTGGTGGCATTGGGCGTTTCGATCACATCACAACCGTTATCGTTGTAGCAGTCGAATCCCTCCATATCGCTCCACCCGTAGTTGGCGCCCATCGCGACGACATCGACCTCCTCGCGGTCGCCCTGACCGACGTCGGCGACATACAGCTCGCCAGTGAGGGAATCGAAGGCGAATCGCCAGGGGTTACGGAACCCCCAGGCGTAGGTCTCTCGCGCCTGCGCCGGATCGCTGGCGAACGGGTTGTCTTCGGGGATCGTGTAATCGAACGGCCCAAGCCGCATGCAGCTGGGGCACGCGAGCGGGTTATCTTCCTCCCCGTCGGGCTCGACGCCGATCCTGAGGATCTTGGCATCGGCAACGGTCGTGTTCTGGCCCGTCATGTAGAAATCGCCGCCCTGTCCACCGTCGCCGGTCGCGATGTACAACCAGCCGTCGGGCCCGAACGTGAGCATCCCGCCGTTGTGATTCGACGCCAGGTCGTCGAGCTCCATCACAGTCCGCGCGGACGCAGGATCGGCGTGGGCGGGATCACCCTCGGCGAGCTGGTACTCCTCGATGCGCAGGCGCGGGGAGGACCCATCGCCTCCGGGTTGGTACGCCACGTACACCCGCGGATCGGCGGGGAAGTCGGCGTGGAGTGCGAAGCCGAGCAGGCCCCGTTCGTCGCCGATGAACTCCGGATTTCCGGGGTGGGAGTCGAGCTCGAGGAATGGATCCTCGGGCGCCATGTTGGCACCGGGCTCGAGGATCTTGATCGATCCGCCCTGCTCCACCACGAACAGGCGATCGGGAACCTGCGGATCACCGACGACCTGCACCGGCCGATCAAACCCGGTCGCGACCAAGGTCAGGCCGAATTCGCCGGTGGTCGGCGCGTACGGGCACGCTGGCGCACCGGTCTCGCCTGAATCGGTCCCGCTCGCCCCAGTGGAGTCGGTCCCTGTCGCGGTGGCGCCGCTGCCCGTCGTTGAGTCGACCGCGCTCGTCGCGGGCTGTCCGCTCGATTCCCCCGTCGTCGCCGGGTTGGTAGCGCTGCTTTCAGCCGAGGTTTCGGTGGCCGCGGTCCCCGAGGTGCCGTTGCCGTCCGCGCCGGCATCGTCGCCGCCACAGGCCACCAGTGTCATGCAAGCCATCAACAGTTTTGAGCGTGTGCGAAACATGAGCGATCTCCAAGCGAAAGGGCTGCGACTCAACCCGGTGCGAGCCGATAAACGAAACCATCTCCGATGGGGCCACCCGGGACAGTCTCCAGGGTCGTCACGTAGACATCGCCCCAGGCGTTCCAGCCGGTGCCAAGGACGAGGTTGCCCGTGTCCAGCAACATCCCGAGCTGGGTGACTTCGTCTTGGCCCTTCACGAGCCCGTACATCCGACCTGAGCAGTAGTCGGCATAGGTATAGACGCCCTCCCAACCGGGCACCTCACACGACCGATAGACAGCGCCACCGGTGATCGAACAGCCCTCGTTGTGGCTGTACTCGGCGATGGGCGTGGTGATCCCGTCCGAGTTGGTTTCACCCAACGTCGCGGTGGTTTCACAGGGGCCGTCGAAGCAATGGTTGCCCTCCATGACGCTCCAGCCGTAGTCGCCGCCGGCCACGACGAGGTCGACCTCCTCCCAGTCCCCCTGCCCGACATCGCCAACGTACAGATCGCCGGTCATCACGTCGAAGCTGAACCGCCACGGGTTGCGGAACCCCCAAGCGTAGGTCTCCGGCGCGAAGTCCGGATCGTCCACAAATGGGTTGTCGGCCGGGATCGTGTAGTCGTACGGCCCGAGCATGTCGCAGTATTGCGGGCTGCACGCGACGGGATTGTCCGGCGTGCCGTCGGGCTCGACCCCGATGCGCAGCATCTTGGCCAAAATGACGCCCGGATCACGACCGGTTTGCTGGGGTTGGTCGTCGGAGGATCCTCCGTCACCGAGACCGACGTAGAGATAGCCGTCCTGTCCGAACGCGATCATCCCACCGTTGTGGTTGCCGAACGGTTGCGCACCTTCGATCACGATGCGCTCGCTGGCCGGATCGGCGTGGTTTGCATCGCCCTCCGCCAGGCGGAACTCGCTGACACGCGTCTGACCCGCGGCCGCCGTGTACGAGACGTAAACGCGGGGATCGGTCGGGAAGTCGGGGTGAAACGCAAATCCGAGCAGGCCCTGCTCGCAGCCGATGGTGTTGTTGCCGGCGCAAGGTACGTCGAGCTGCAAGAAAGAATCGTCGGGGGCGGAGGCCTGCCCGGGCTCGAGGATCTTGATCGAGCCGCCCTGTTCCACGACAAAGAGCCGATCGGGCACCTGCGGATCGCCGATCGCAAGCACCGGCCGATCCCAGCCGTTGGCCACGAGCTCGAGCGAGACGCTCGGCATTCCGTCGACGGGCGTGTACGGACACGCGGGAACCCCGGTGTCGGTCTCGGAACCCGAGCTCTCGCTTCCAGCCGTCGTGTCGGCATTGGTCGTGGTCGACATCGGATTGGTGGTCATGCTCCCGGTCATGCCCGCCGTCGTGTCGTTGCTCGTCATCGTGTCGGTCGCGGACATGGCTGTACCGCTGCCATCCGTACCCGGCGTAGCGCCGCCGCCACCACCGCACGCGACCAACGCCGCCGCTGCCGTCACACCCGAGAAAAGAAGCCAGTTTCGCGACATGCCAAACTCCACAAGAGGATCGTCCCGCGCGACAAGCTAGCAGCAAACCGCGCACAGTTGGAGACCCTCGACCCAGGGCGTTCAAAAAGGCTGCATCGCCGGTCTCCCGGGCCACGGTCCGATCGCGGCGCTTTTCGACGTCCCCCTGCGCGAATGCTATGTTCCAAGCCGTTCGGATGCGCGCACGCGGCCGACACCTGCTCTCGGCGATCGCGTCGGGCGTCCTGCACGCAGCACCCGTGCTGTGGGGCGCCCTGCGTTTCGTCCCAGACCTTGACCTCGACCACGAGTTCGAGTTCACGGAGGTCGAACTAATCGATCCCGACAAGGTCCAGGGCACCGCGCCGCCTCCGCCGAAATCTGAACCGACAACACCCGAGCCGGCGAAACCCGAGCCGGCGAAACCCGAGCCGGCGAAACCCGAGCCGGCGAAACCCGAACCGGCGAAACCCGAACCGGGCGACGATCACGACCTCGGCGAGCGCCGCTCGAAAGTCGACCAGCTTGGACCGACCAACAGCACGTTTTACGCGATGTTGGTCCCCAAGAAGATCCGCAAGCTGAGCTTTCGCGAGCCGGCGGTTGACTTGATGGCGCCGCTGCCCGACTTCGACTACCTCATCGCAGGGGGCGGATTCGATGCCCTGGGCGACTTCGAGTACATCGTGATCGCGAGCCCTGACATCCGCGATTGGCGGCAGACGTTCCTCGCGGTGGAGTACAAGATGAGCCGCGACGACGTCATGCGTGCCATCGAGCGTGCGGCGCGGCGTAACGACGATGTCATCGAGTGGATCGAAGAAAATGGGATCGTTCGCGGCAACCCGCGCCCGGCCGACGGCAACGACCCCGACCTCGACGCGCGGTGGTTCGTGCTGCTACCGGATCGCGTGGCGGTGTACGTGCGCGAGGAGTTTCTCCCACAGATCCTGGCCGACGAGGTCGGTAGCACGAAGACGTCCGGCAACTTCGTCGCCAACCTCGCGCGCTTGCGCCGTTTCGCCGCTACCCAGCCAACTGCCGGGCTTCAGCTGGTGATGAAGGACATCCGCGCCGCGCTCAAGCGCGTGAACCTGCCGTTCGAGGCGCCCAATGGGATCGAGCTCTCGGTCGAGGCGACGGAAGATCCTGAACTGTTCCTGCGCGTCGAATTCGCTTCCGTTGTGGACGCGAAGGCGGCCGAGAACTGGTGGAAGGAAGAACTTCCCAACAAGCTCACCGGTCTGAAGGGCATGATGATCAAGTCGATGGTCATCGACATGCTAGAAGTCGACCGTGTGGATCGCGAGCTCCACCTGTGGGGTCGCTTCGAGACCAAACAGGCCGCGAAGATCCTCGAGATCCTCGCGGGTGAGTCGGCGCGTATGCTCAAGAAGACACCCGAAGATCTCGAGGCCCAGCGGCGCGAGCGCAACGAGAACTGGCTCAAGCGGAATCGCGGCAAGCTGGGGCCGGCCAGTCTCGACGCGGGCCAAGGACCGAACGACGCGGCTGGAGGCGCGGCTTCGCCATCTTCGGCCGCGCCCGCGGAGCCAACTGGCCGCCCGAACGCTCCCGAGCCGCACGCACCCTGACGCGATGAAGCCCGCGCCCGGCCGGGGCAATGACTGCAGCAGTGACACGGCCCGAGACCCACGAAGGAATCACGTTCGAGCGCCATGTAGCTAGATGGGCGATGATCCGCGTGGCCGTAAGGCCATGGCGCCGGCGCGACAACGTCACCATGCTAGGTCACGCTCCCACCGTGCACCCCTACCGGCGGTCCGCCATGACCCGAGCTACAATGAGCCCGCGTTCGCGGTGGACCGTGAGGGGGACCACAGTGAACCCAAATGCGTGCGGCCCAGTGCCGCGGCCCCCTGTGTGCGGAAGGATTACCTGAAATGGGTACCGTTGCTGAAGACAAAGACGGAGAGCGCGCTCCTGCGGAGAGCTCGGGTCTCTCTGACATCATGGAAGTCGCCGCGTCGCTCGGAATCGAGGAGAGCGAAGACCACGACAACGACCACGACGCGCTCGAAGAGGTCGACGAGATCGAGACAGCGGGCCTCGTGGCCAGCGTTGCGGCGGCACCCGGGCCAGCCGAGGCTGCCAACAGAATCGAACCCCTGGCGAAGAAGATCCCTGCCACCGAGGTCGAGCCCGTAAAACCATCGCCTCCGATCATCCCTCCCACCATTGCGCCCGAGGCCAAGCCAGCGACGTCGGCGGCAACGGCGAAGCCGGCGACGTCCGTGGAAGAGCGGGAAGAACGCGCCGCCGAAGCGGCCGCCGCAGCTGCACTCGCGGGTTCTCGGCCGAGCGCCCCGGTGAGCGTTTCCGCAGCATCGACGCCGCGCCCAAGTTCCGCGGAGCCGAAGAACAACAACGGCCTGTGGATCGCAGCCGCGGCCGTGGCGTTACTCGGGATCGGCTGGTACGCGATGCGCGACAACAGCCCTCCGCCGAAGGTGGCCAACACCGAGGTTCGCAGCGCAGCAAGCGCGTCGGAGCGAAAGCCTGAGCCGCCACCCAAGGTCGAGCCCAGGCCAGCACCGAAGGTCGAAGCACCGCCGCCCCCCGAACCCGAACCCGAACCCGAGGAGGTCGTAGAGCCGCCCCCGGAACCGCAGGCCGAGGAGAAGGTCGACGTCAGCGTAAAGAAAGGGCGCGCCAAGAAAGGCGCAGAAGAGCCCGCGGCCGAGAAGTCGGCGCCCGGCGCCAAGGCGCCACCGAGCGGACCTGCCGAGGATCCGTTTGCCGACCCTAAGGAGATCGACGAGCGCCACCGCAAGGAGTGTGTGCTCGATCCGAGCAAGCCCGGCTGCGGCGAGATCCTGCGGAAGAGCCGCGCAGCTGCCGATCTCGATTCTGCGTTGGCCGACAAACTGACGGCCCAGCAGATCCGCGAGGGGTTCTCCTCGGCGAAGGGCAAAGCCAAAGCGTGCGGGTCGCAGCACGCGATCGAGCCTGGGACGACAGTTCGCGTGAAGGTCTCCATCTCCGGGGATTCCGGGGAGGTTCTGTCCGCCGAAGCTCTCGCTCCGCACGATAGCCTGCCCGCCGGTAAGTGCGTCGCGGACGCGCTCAAGTCAGCGACGTTCCAGCGCTTCGGGTCCGCCCAGCAGGGCACGACCTACCCCGTGCAATTCTAACGGCTCGCCCGTAGCCGCTTGAACGCCGGCATCGCCCCCGATGCCGGCGTTCTTTTGCGTTCGTGTTACTTGGCCACCGGAACCGCCGAGTAGATCTCGGCGACCCGGGCCGGGCGCAGGGGTTCGCCGAACAGAAAACCCTGCCCACGCGGACAGCCGAGCCGGAGGAGCTCTTCAGCCTGCGATCGGTGCTCGATCCCTTCGGCGATCACCTCGACATGGAGAGCTTGTGCCAACCCAACGATCGTCCGGATCATCGCGGCCCCGTGCTCGCTTCCGTCGAGAACGTCGACGAACGACTTGTCGATCTTCAGACCGTCGACGGGGAATCGGTGCAGGTACGAAAGTGATGAGTACCCGGTGCCGAAATCGTCGACCCAGATCCGCACGCCGGCGCTCCGCAGACTCTCGAGGACCCGCAGGACCGTCTCCGCGTTCTCCATCAGCACGCTCTCGGTGAGCTCCATGCGCAGCGATCCAGGCGGCAGGTCACTGTTGGCCAACGCGATCTCGATCTCCTCGAGAAGCCGCGGATCGGCGAGCTGCCTCCCCGAAAGGTTGACACTCATCGTCAGCGGCTGGTGCTCGGGCAGCGCCTCGTTCCAGCGCTTGAGCTGGCGCACTGCCTCTGCGATCGCCCAGCGCCCGATCGGCAGAATCAGCCCGGTTTGCTCCGCGACGGGGATGAACTCGGATGGCGGTACCAGTCCGCGTCGCGGATGGCGCCACCGCGTCAGCGCCTCGAATCCCACCAGCCGCCTGCTGTCGAGCGCCACGATTGGCTGGTAGTTGAGCTCGAACTCGCTGCGTTCGACCGCCTGCCGTAGCGCTACCTCGAGCCGCAAGTGGGTGAGCGCGTCGATGCGCATCTTGGTTTCGAAGACCTCATGACGGTCCTGGCCCCGCTCCTTGGCCTTGTTGGCCGCAGCGCTCACGTCGCTGATGATCTCGTCGGGATCGTCGTAGTTGCGCGCGCTCGACGTGAGTCCGATGCTAACCGTCGCGTAGACAGTCTGGCCCTCGACCTCGAACGGATCGTGAATCGCGGTGCGGATCCTATTGGCGATATCGGTGCCGGCGTTGACGTCGTCGAGGTTCTCAAGCATCACCGCGAACTTGTCGCCGCCGAAGCGCGCCACCATGTCCTCCGGTCGCACGCAACCGATCAAACGACGGGCGAGGATGGCCAGGACTGAATCGGCGGCCTGGTGGCCGATGCTGTCGGCCAACCAACGGAATCGATCAACGTCGATCATCAGCACGGTGTAAGAGTAGTTTTCGTCCTGTTGCCTGAGCTCGATTGCGCGGGAGACCCGCTCCATGAAGGGCTCACGCCGCGGTAGGCCCGTGAGCGGATCCTGGCGGCTCTCATCGCGGAGCTTCTGCTCGCGCAGGCGATAGTCTGAGGTATCGGTCAGCGAACCAGCCATGCGCAACGGACGACCCACGGCATCGCGTTGCACGACCCCACGACTGATTACCCAGCGGTAGGTCCCGTCGCTGGCACGCAAGCGGTGCTCGTTCTCGTGGAACGCCTTCTCGCCGGCCAGATGGGTCTCAATGTCTGCGCGCAGGGCCGCAAGGTCCCCGGGATGCACGCGCCCAAACCACTCGTCGACGGAGTTGGAGAGATCGTCGAGTCCGTACCCGAGCAACTCGCGCCAGCGGCGGGAAAAGTGCATCTCGCCGGAATCGAGGAGCCACTCCCACACACCGTCGTTGCTCCCACGCACGGCGAGGGCGAACCGCTCTTGAACTTCCGAGAGCGCCTTACGCATTCGGCCGCGCTCAACGGCCGCGTGGATCGTCGCCTCAAGCAACGCACCGCTTAGCTCGGATCGGAGTACGACGGCATCGGCCCCCTCCTGAACGAGGGTGGAACGACGGGCGGTACGCTGGGCCGGCTTGCCGATGCTATCGATCGCCACCACCGGAATCGGCGGAAGTCGGCGGTCGCGGAGCAGGCGGGTCCACAGGCGTTGGTCGTCGGCGACGTCGACGAGCAGCGCGTCGTACTCCGCGGAGCTGACCGCCGCGATCGCGAGTTGATCATCCGCCGCGTGATCGACGACGTACTTCGGGTCACTCGCATCCGCGAGTAGCCCCGTGAGCGTAGTGAGCTCACGGGTGCTCTCGCCGACGTACAGCACGCGCTGGGTCCCAGCCCGCGGTTCGAGAGACATGCGCGGCTGAACGAAGTTGGTCGGTCGCTTCGCGGCCGCAGGCTCGTCCACGGTCGCGCGCTTGTGCGCGAGCTCGTCCACCTTGGGCTCGTCGGTCACTGCGCAACCGCCTCCGCCGGCGTGGGTTCGAATTCGTTCCAGCCGTAGCGCCGGAGGTAGTTGCCCCACACGCCTTCGCAGACGCCATTGTAGCGGCAACGTCCGCACGCCTCGCGCTTGTGTCGACGCGCATCGTCGAGGTCCGCGCGGCGAATGCGAACTAGCTCGCCACTCGATCCCGTACGACGCTCGGCGAGGGCCTCGGCCGAGAGCAGGCCGGCATCGGTCCCACCACCTTGGCCTGTGACGCTCGGCTCAAAGTGCACGTAGCTCTCCACGTAGCCACGGTTGAAGTCGGGCACGCCCTCGGTGGTGCACAGCGGAATATCGACGAGGAACGCCATCGGCCGGGACTCGATGCGGGCCTGTTCGTGCACGAAACGGGCGAATTCACCGGCGATCTCGCTGTAGGTGGGAAACAGCTGCTCGAAATAGGTGTCGGCTCTTCCGTTGGCCTGCATCACATTGAACACGACCTGATCGACGCCGTGGCTGCGCAAGAACCGATAGATCGCGGTCACATGCGGCAGGTTTCGCTTCGTGACCACGGTTGAAGTGTGCAGCGCAACTCCGTAGCGCCGCAGCCCGGCGACCACGTCGAGTCCGGCGACGGTCTGGGCGAAGCTGTCCGGGGTGCGGGTCAGGCCCTCGTGCAGGCGCGCCTCGTGGCCATGGATGGAGATGTAGACGCGGTTGAGCCCGGCCGCGACGAGGCCCTTCGCGTAGCGCTCGTACGACAGGGCGCGCCCGTTGGTCATGACGCTTATGGTCGGAACGCCCGCGGCCTTGGCCATGGCGATCCATCGCGGCAACGCGGGATTCGTGGTCGGCTCGCCGGAGGTGAAGCAGACCTCCTCGGTGTCTCGGTTGTGTTCGAGGATCCACCGCACCGTCGCGTCGGTCGTTGCCGAATTCGTCTGGTACCTGCCGTCCCGATCCTCCTCCATACAGAAGATGCAATTGTTGTTGCACACGGCACCGGTGAGCACGTGCACCCGTTCACGTTTGCCGGCAACGCGCTGTTCGATGCTTCCCCGCACCATTCACCAGCTCCCGTGCGAGCCATGGGATCCATGGCTGCCGTGGGATCCGTGGCTGCCGTGAGATCCGTGGCTGCCGTGGGATCCGTGGCTGCCGTGGGAACAGTGTGTTGGAACAGCCATCGCCTGCTCGCCTCGGACGTCGTTCGGGCGCTCGTCAGCGTTCGCGCGGGCACGCGCGGAGACCTCGCGCTGCTCGCTGGTGAGTAACGCCGTTGGCGTCGCTGTGTAGCTCGGGACCGGCAGGTCCGTCGTTGCGTCAGACGACGGGTCGTCGGGCATAGCGGGCTCCCCAGCTCGGCATGTTATCAGGCCCAAGGCTTGGCTCGGTGACAAACCAGCCGGCCCGTGGGTCACGCCGCAGACACCGGCAGCGGGCGCTGGGACGGGAGATCGCACGGGCCCTGCGGGTCGCGCGGCAACGCCGCGGGCTTTCTCGGCATCGTGAGGGCCGGCCTGGGGCTCTTGGGAGGGGCGCGAAACGGCGCGCACAGCCGCCGAGGCCGTGGTCGATGCCAGCCCCGCTCACCGGTGCGCCGCCTCACGGTTGCAGGAAGTGCTCGCGCGGCCGGATGGTGGTCCAGCGGCGGAGGATCTCGAGAGTTTCGTTGTCCGCCGTCGCCAGCTTCTCAAACAAGATGTCCTGGATGCCCTTGTGCACAGCACACATCGAGCTCTCCCGCATTCGACCCATCATCGTCCCGAGCGTTTTGTGATTGTGCTCGGGCTGGGTCCCACAGTAGGGGACGTATGTGCAATCGATGCAGTCCGGTTGACCATCCAGGTTCGACGCGATCGCCATCGCCCGGATCGTCGGGTGACCGACGATCTCGCGGTAGCTTGAGCTCCGGACATCGCCCAGCAAGAAGGTGGGATCCCCCGCCGCAGCGAGCATCCGGCCCTCATCCGAGCTGAAGACCTTGCCGTCGAAGTTGTAGGCGAGTTGCCCGATCCCGGCACCGCCCGGACTGCGGATATCCAGGAAATTCGGATCATCGCCGGTGAGGATCTTGGTCAGAAAGATCGCCGCGTAGCGCTCGAGAATCTCCACACCAGCTCGGTTCTTCTCGATGATGTAGTCAAGCGCGTGGCGATAAAACGCGAGATATTCGGCGCGTGGGTACTCGACCACGCGCCGGGTTTTCTCCGCGAAGCCGAAGGGATCAACCGGGCGCAAGAAGAGCGCGCGACAACCGAGCTCTACGTACGTATCTACGACCTCGCGCCAGCGACTCAACGTTTCGCGCGTGGTCGTGAGGAGGGCCTCCACGTGGTACAGCGTCGGATCCAGCCCGGCCTCGGCGTAGGCCGCGTTGATCCGCGCGATCCACTTGGTCGCCGTGTCCCAACTCGACGCCATCGGGAGCACGCGCTGTTTGTCGTGGAGCGACTTAGCCCCGTCGATGCTGGTGCAGATCTGCACGCGGTGCCCAAGGAGCCAGCGGAGCTTGTCCTCATCCATCAGGGCGAGGTTGCTGACCATCGTAAACTCGAGCTGTTTGCCCGCGGAGCGGTTCTTCTCGACGGCGCGCTCGACGATGCGCTCCACGATCGGGAACGCGACCAACGGTTCGCCCCCCTGAAACTCGATCGTCACGTGGGGGCTCGTGGTACGGAGGATCATGTCGACCGTCGCGTCGGCGATCTCCGGCGTCATATCGGTGTGGACCGCATCGAGATCGGCGCGCGAGGCGTGGCAGTACACGCATGTCTCGTTGCACCGTAACGTGACGACCACAAGGTGGAGGTTTGGCCCGCCGTGAACGAAACGACGCCGACGCGCCATCGTCTCGGCGGCGCGGCGGACGTCGAAGTGCTCCCGCACGAGGTTGCGTGCCTGCAGGCGGACGTCGAGGTCGCTTCCGGGCTCGACCTTGCCATTGGCGAACGCCGAGAACTCGTCGCGGCGAAGGACGACCCATTCGCCCTCGAGACTGGTCACGACGACGTGCTCTCCGAGCTCGCGGAAGCGAAAGAAGGCTGCATATGAGCGGCTGTCCGAAACCGGTAGCTTCATCGATCGGGTCCTCCGGCTTCGACGGTGAGTCCGAGGGCGAAGTTGGCCAGCTCGCCCGCAACCGTGCGCTCGCGCCCGGGCGATTGCGCGTGGACCTCGACGACGAAGTCTGCGCCATCTTCACGGCGGACGAACCGCGCGACCCCAGCAAACCGGCCCAACGCGCTGTCGATCGCCGTGCCCGCGTAGAGATCGCGATGAAACCGGAGCTCGATCATTCGGTGGGCTCCTCGGGCGTCCGCGGTTTCTTGCGGTACTTCTCCTCCCACGATTGCGCGATCCCGAGGGGGTCCTCGAATGGCTCGTCGCCAAACTGAAACGCCTCGAGGTCGTCGAGCGATGGCGACCCAAGGGCACCTGCGAACGCCTGCATGGTGACGGCCTCGATCAGCGCACGGTTTGAACGCGTGATCTCGCGCCGCCACGTGGCCGAGAGCAGTTCGTTGGCGAATTCGCCGATCAGCGCCCGCAAGGCGTCCCCGTCGGCACCGCTTGGCTTGGGAGCGAGCACCACCCGCACGCGCTCGGGCGCGGGCCGCTCGAGGAGCACATAGCACCGGCCGATGAACGCATAGGCCGCCGCGTAGATCGCATCGAGCGAATGCAGCGAGGTGTCGACGGTCAGCGCGACCCGACCCTCGGCGATGTCGGCGTCGACGTTGGCGGGGGGCATACCGAAGAGGGACTCACTCATGTCGGGCACCGCTGGTAGCGTAGCAGCCACTGGTTGCTGGTGGTGGGCCCGACGTCATGGCGCTCCACCAACGTCCAGCCGCGCCCCGCGATCCTCGCATGGGCGCGCCCGGCATCGTCGTTGCGGTGGTGCTGCAACGCCGCCTCGCTGCGCTGCGCGAGCTCGTGCTGGGCCCGCGTACGGGCCAGCCCGAACACGCCATCGTCGACCAGCCACAGCTCGCCGCCAGGACGGACGACGCGCGCGAGGGCATCGATCACCGCCACAGCATCGCCGAGATGATTCCAGGCGTGCAGGGCCACCGCGTGGTCGAAGCCGCCGGTCGGCAGTGCGGTCAGCACAAGCTCGGCTTCGCCGCAGTGCAGCGTTGCGGCCGGCAGCGCGGCCTGCGTGGCTGCGATCGCCTCCGGGTCCGGGTCGACCGCCGTGTAGCGCAGCGTGCCCCCCTCGAGGCCGGGGCGCCAAACATCGGTGGTGCGCCCGTATCCGCAGCCGATCTCCAGCACGTCGCCGGCCAAGGCTGCGAGCCGGGTTCGCACTGCGGCGTCGTCGCGTTCGAACACGTCGGAGAATTCGGGCTCGAACATCCCCGTACAGTGCGCCCGCTCCGGACACGGCGAACACATCTCGCTGCGCGATAGCTTGACGAGATCGCGGGCAAAATCGTTCGGCGCGGGTTTGCGAGAGGCGTCGAGGTAGATCTGCCCGAGCTCGTGCTTTGCCCGCGTGAGCGTATCGTCGTGAAAATCGCGCGTCGTCGCGCGGTAGCGGGCAACGCGGCCCTGGTGACGCACGAAGAGATGCCGTGCCGGCTCCCACGGAGTCACACCGTCGTCGCGGAGCGGGCATCCCTGCGACGGCGCATCATCGACTGCTTCGAGCACCCAGTCGAACGCGTTGCCGCGGACGCCGAGCGTCTGCGGCCGCAGCTCATCGGCGCCGTAGCGTTGGTGGTACGCGCGAAACAGGCCGGGACACGGCCCGCGAAGCCGGCAATCGTCGCACGTCGGCGACGGATGCTGCTTGTTGCGATCGTCGACGGGGTAGAAGTTGGCCTCGTCGGTCTCAACCATCGTCCAGTAGGCGTGGGTGCGCAGATCGTCGTAGGAGTGCTCGAAGCCGGGCAGCAGGCACAGCGGAAATCCACCGTGACGCAGGCGAGCATCGCCCCCGGGCATCACCGCCCGGCCGTAGGTGAGCGCGTCGAGCACGGCGGCCGCGGACTCTGAGATGCGCGGGACCACAAGGTCGTGCAGGCGCAGGGCCCCTCCCTTCGGTTCGACCGCCGAGAACTTAAGCACGGCATCGGTGCGTGGCGCGATCACATCGACGAGCGAGCGCAGCTGTCGGAGGTTGGCGCGCGTCACCACGCAATTGACCGTCAGCTGCAATCCGCGGCCCTGGAGATTGTCGAGCGCTCGCAGAGCCGTGGCGAACGACTCCGCTCGAACCATTCGATCGTGGGTCTCCCCCACGCCACAGTGGAGCGACATGTACACGTAACGTAGGCGCAGCGCGAGGAGGCGTTCGAGGACCTCAGCGTAGGCGAGGACGAGCCCGTTGGTAACGAGACCAAAGTCCATGCCGGCGGCAGCGACGCGTCCGGCCCAATGCATGAGCTCAGGTCGGATCGTCGGTTCGCCGCCCGAGAGCACGACCATCGTGTGGCCAAGAGCTTTGGCGCGATCGATCTTGCGTTCAACGTCGGCGCTCGTGCCCTGGATCTCGCGGAGCTCCTGGGTGTGGCAAAAGGTGCAGTGCTCGTTGCACGCGTAGCCGACCTTGATCAGCGCCTTCACGGAGCCGCTCCAGCGACGTTTCGGCGGAGGACCACCAGGTCTTCGGCAACACCGAGCGGGCGCGGCGGAGCGCGAAGACGAACGATCGCTGCGACGAGCTGGGCCGCATGGGCGTCGACATCAACGTCGAGCACGAGGTGGGCGATGCGTCCGTTGGGATCGACGATGACGCTGGTGCGCCCGGGCGCATCGCAGGCGACGGCAAGGCTGTGATCAACGTCCGAGATGAGCGCCAGGGATGATCCGCAGCCAGCGGCCCAGGCCAGCTGAACCTCGGGCCGATCAGGCGAGATCACCACGACGTCGATGCCTGCCTCGCGCAAGCGCGTACGATCGCGGACCAAGCCCCGAAGCTGGCGGCTGCACGCCGGTGAGCCAGCCTCGGGGACGAAGCAGAGAGCGCGCCAGCTTGCGCCGGCGCGCACCGTCGGCGGTACAACGCGGCCGAGCGCTCGCCAGCGACCGTCCAACACCAGCGCAGGGTCGACGATCCGCGGCCCGGGGACCGCGATAAACTCGGCGTCACCCATGCGCGCCGGGTACTCCTTCCACGGACCCTCGCAGATCGGCTCGAACCGGCAGGTCGCGCATCCGGCGAAGCGAACCTTGCCGCGGGCGATCCGATCGGCCGCGTAGTCTGGCACCACGTAGCCGTCGTAAACGATCTCCGTCGGCGGGATGTGAAGCTCGGCGACGGCGTCCTCGTAGCCGTGCATGTGGCAAAAAGGGATCGCTTCAGCCATGCACATCACCCCGGCCGCACGGCCGAGCGCGAGCGCTGCGTGCACGTACTCCGCGATCTCCGACATCCGCGGCACCACGCCCGCGAAATACGTCGCCGCGTGTCCTGTAGGGTGCGGGAAAGCCAACTGGTACTGCGCGACGCCGAGATCGATCAGCATGCGGGCCAAAGCGGGAAGGTGCCGCGCGTTCTGCTTGGTGATCACCGTGTTCGTCACGACGCGTTGGCCGAGGGCGACCAAGTGTTCGATCGCCGAAACGATCTGGGCGAATGACCCCTCCGCACGCGTTAGACCGTCGTGGAGTTTCGCCTGATGGCCGTGAATCGAGGGCGAAAACTCATTGGCGCCAGCTGCAACGGCGCGCTCGCAGAACTCGCGATAGGCGAACATGCGTCCGTTCGTCTGCACTTGGATCCGCTGGTACCCGAGCTGCCGGGCGGCATGCACGAGCGTAAAGAAGTCCGGACGGATGCTGACCTCGGCCCCCGTAAACACGACATCGTCGCAGGTCGCTCGGCTCTCGCGGAGTTCGGCAATGCAAGCCTCGGTGGTGCGATCGCCGGTGAACAGGTGATCGCCGATCACACAGAACACGCAATTGCTGTTGCAAGTGGTGCCTGTTTTTAGGTCGGCACGGCGGCGCGCGCGGCCTGTCCCAGAATGACTTGCCAGGGACGTTTGGATCCTCCTTCCGACCAGGATAGCGCAGCGACACGCGGGAGTGCTAACCTGCCCAGATGCCCGTGGGGGCACCGACGCAGTCATTCTCGATTCGCGCCGCGCGACCGGGGGACGCGCCGCGGCTCGCATTCGTGCGCGCGGCGAGCTGGCGCGCCGCCTACCGTGAGATCATCCCCGCGCGCACGCTCGAGCGAATTGTAGTTGGAGATGGGGAGCGCATGCGGCGGGCCATCGGGGAGCGCGCGCCCGGCGAACACGTTTGGATCGCCCAGGACGATGACAACCTGCCGTTTGGCTACGCGTGGTGTGGGCCGCAGCGCGATCGGAGATTTTCGTGCCTTGGTGAGATCTACGAGCTCTACCTCCATCCAACCTGGCAGCGCCGCGGCGCTGGGCGACGGCTGTTGGTCCACGCACTCTGGCAGATCGTCGAGCGGGGACTCGCGCCGGTGATGGTGTGGGTCCTCGCCGAGAATGACGCGCGCTTCGTCTACGAGGGCTGCGGTGCGGTTGCGATCGCCGACGAACGGATTCAGCTCGGTTCGCGGCCCACCACCAAGATCGCGTACGCTTGGCGCGACACGCTACCGCTGCCGGGCCTGTGACACACCGCCCTCACGCACGGATCGCGTCGAGCAAGCCCGTTGAGACGAATGACGTATCACCGAAGTCGTCCAGCGGACCACCGGCAGCGTTCGTGAGGCCAACCGCAGTGCCGATGGTGTTAAGCAGCTTCGCGTTGTTGCCGTCATAGTCGCCCCCGTCGGCACGCACATACTGCCCCTGCTTGAGGTAGCCCCCCGCACTGCCGGCGAGGATCACCGGGCAGTTGAAGCGGCTGTGGTCGGGACCGTTCGCAAGGTCGTTCCACCACATGGCGACGCCAGAGTCGAGGAGCGGCTGACCGTTTGGCGCGATGTGCTCGACGAGTCGATCGAGCAGGTGCTTGAACGTACGCGCGTGCTGAACGTCCACGTGGTGGTGAAGGATGTCCGAGTTGGGGATGATCTCGCCAGTGTCACCGTTGGAGAGCAAGCGATGGGAAACGTAGTGGTAGTTCTCCATCAGGGTGCCGTTGTCGAGGTTTTCGAAGCGGGTCGTATTGTTGTTCGACACGCCGATCTGGATCGCCACCGACCGCGTATAGCCGCACGCGATCGCGAGCGCGGCGACGTCGATATGCAAGCGTGCGGCGGCAAGGACCAGGCGGCCATCCTCGCTATCGTAGCCAGCCGACATGCCCTCGAGCATCATCTCTTGGTCGGCGCTCAGGCTGCAACCCAGCGCGCCCTCGAGGTCGCGAATCGCGTCGAGATGCTGCTCGATACGAAGGCGATCATCGCCACTCAGCTTCGTGCCCCCGAGCAAGGAGGTCATCTCGCCGCGGACGAGATCGTTGATGCTCTTCTTGCGGGCGACGAGCGTCTCGTCGAGCTCCTGCCCAGGGAGACCGGCAACTAGCTGGTACGCCTGCACCGGACTGTGGATGAACTCCCGACGATCGCCCGGCCCGCGATACGAACACCCACCGCCGCCGAGCGCCCCAGACGTCGAGCCGGCGTAGAGAAACAAGGAGTCACGCCCCCCGGAGTTGAGCTCGCGACCGATGCGGTGGTCGAGAGACTCGCCGTTCGCTTCGGGCTCGGTGGCGCTTGGATCGAACACGCCCTGCGCGGTTAGCCCTGTCATCATCCCAAACGCATGTCCGCAGCCGTAGTCGAAGCCGTCCTTGTTGACGTTGCCGACAACGAGCAGTCGCGGCGCGTGATCGACGAGCTCGCCGACGGCGCGCTCGCCCGGCAGCATTGTCGCGGCCGAAAGCGCGCCCAGCTGCGTGGGCCAGAAGCGCTCGGGCTCTTCACCGACGTCGCTCGACTGCGCCGCGGCCACACCGTTGGCCTGGCGAAAGAAAACTGCGAAGGGTTCGATCGCCGCGCCGCCTCCCCTCGCCCTCCGCGGCAGGAGGCCCTCGAGCACCGGCAACGTCAGTGAAATCCCACCGACGCCTCGCAGCACCGCACGTCTGCCCATCATCTTCATGGCAGCTCCTCCGTTGCACGGCTCAGGAATGCTCGTGATGTGACGACGCCGACGAGAAGATCCTCGATCGAGAGATCGTCGGCGGCGGAACCAATGCCGAGCCGATCGACCAACGCGCCATCCTCATCCGCTAGCACTCGACCGAACGCGTACTGCACCCAGTAGCTCGCATAGCAGCGGTGAACCGCTTCACTCTCCGCGAGCGCGACCACCAGGTCGAGCGCGTTGCCGACCTGGGTGACCTCGTTACCCAGCGGAACGCTTGAAGACGTATCGACGGGCTGGCCGTTGTCGAGCGTCCGGTACGCGCCCACGGCATCGAAGCTCTCGAACGGAAAGCCGAACGGATTGATAATGCCGGCGTGGCAGCCCGCGCAGTTGCTGCCCGGCTGCTCCGTCAGCGTCTCGATCACTTGCCGGTTCGTCTGACTCGGGTCGATCGGCGGCAGGGGCGGCACGTTGTCAGGCGGCGGAGGCAGCGTTGCACATGCCAGGCGCTTGGCGATGAACACGCCGCGGTGGATCGGATCGGGCTGCACAGACGTGGCATTTGCGGCCAGGAATCCGACGTGCGTGAGCAGACCGCGCCTCTGACTGCTATCGAGCTCGACCCGGACGAACTCCGATCCGAAGTCGCCGGTAAGCCCGTAGACCGCAGCGAGCTCGGCGTCGACCCATGTGCTCGAGGACGTCAATGCGTCGCGCCAACTTCCACGGCTGTCGAACACGATATCTTCGAGGAATCGCCGCTGCTCCTGCAGCGCGCGCTGGCCGAGATCGAGGGGAACATCGTAGATCGTGCTGTTCGGGTCAGCATTCGCGATCTTGTCGGCGTCGAGAAGCGCGTCGTGAAAGTACCCAACGACGGGCCGGGCGCGGGGGTCGGCGAGCATACGGAGGGCGTGGGATTCGATCTCCACGTGGTCGCGCAGCAGGTCATCGTCGGCGGCAGCAAATAGCTCGTCGTCGGGCATCGACCGCCACAGGAAGTAAGAAAGGCGCGACGCGACCTCGTCGCTACTGAGCGGGATGACATCGCCAACGACGGCGTCGCTTCGCTCGATGCGGTAGAGGAAGTGCGGCGATTGCAACATCGTCTCGAGTACCAGGCGCACCCCCACTTCGAAGCTCGCCGTAACCCCGTAGAGTTCCGGCGCGGCGTCGAAGAGTGCGACATAGCGCGTGATCTCCTCGTCGTCGAGCGCGCGCCGGAACGCACGCCGACCGAATGTGCGCACAAACGCCTCGGGATCCTCGCCGCTGCCTATCGCGGCGAGCACCTCGGGATCGCTCGCGGCCAGCTCGGCAACCTCGGCCGCAGCCACGGTGTAGCCCGACCACAGGGCTTCGTCGACACTCAGGTTGTGCGCCGCGTTATCGAACAAGTAGCCGGACACGCCCGCATCAGGCCGAAACTCGCCCGCCAGGCCCGTCGCGCTATCCAGATAAAAGAGATCGCGGACGGTGTTGTCCCATTGCTCATGGGTGAGTCGTGCGACGCGGTGGCTTGGCGCCGGCAACTCATCGGGGTACGCGCCCGGTCCGTCGTCGGCGTCATCGCCATCGGCGGCGGAGCCAGAACCGTCGGCCGCATCGTCCATCGCGTTCGAGCCTGACCCACCCGCGTAGCATCCACCGGCCAGCGCAGTCCCGACGACGAGCGGGCCCATCCTCGAGATACGTCGAATCATCGGTCTCCCGCGAGTTCGGATCGTATCAGCTCGCACTGACGACGAGTCACGCGAGCTGCGACTTTGTCTCGCGCGAGCGAGATGGATCTCGAGTCGGGGGCTGGCGACCCCGGAGTTGGATCGCCTTAGTCGCGTAGAAGGAGTGCCTGACTACCAAGCTCTCATGGCGCGTACTTGCGCACCCAACCGTCCATCGCCACCCCCGGCTCCTGCCAGCCCCCAGCGACGATAATCGCGTCCTGCGAATCGATCACAACGGAGAAACCACCTGCACCCCCGCCCTCCGGCGCGTCGTTGGTGGACCAGAGCAGTACGCCCTCGGCGTCGAACTTGCGGATCCCCGCTCGCATTTCGCCGTCAAGGACGATCCCGATCAATACGATGGCTCCCGTCGAGTCGACCGCGGCCGAAAGTCCCGCGGAAATGACGCCAGGTTCGGCCACGTCCCCGCTGGTAACACCGAGGCCGCCGACGTCGAAGCGCCCCGCCCACATCGCGTCGATCGAGTCCACCGCTCCAGCGACGACGACTCCTCCAGCAGGATGCAGGCCCAAGCCGAACGCGCGGTCGTGATCAGGAGAGCTGTACTCGGCCCCCCACAACTGATTCTTCTCGGGGTCGTAGCTCTTCACCCAGATATCGTCGCCGTTGCCGGAAACGCGGGAGTGGCCAGCTACGATCACCTCGTCGTCGGCGCTCACGACCACACCCGCAGCCAGATCCGATTCGTCGACCGGACCGTCAACGGTCAGACTCCACAGCTCGGCACCTGTGTTTGTGTACTTGCGCAACCACGCCACTCCGTCGGCGTCCTCGCCTCCGCGGCCGACGGCATAGATATCGCCGACGCTGTCGAACGCGATGTCAGACACCTCATCGCGATCGCTGGTCTCGTACGAGAACGACGCCAGCTGCGCGCCGACGGAGTCGTACCGGCGGAACCAGACATCCTTGTTGTCACTACTCACGGTAGTACCCGTGACCGCCCAGCCTTCGGTCGGATGCCACGCGACCGCAACGGCGCGGTCTTCGGCGACGTCGATGCTCCAACCGGGGACTCCGTCGCGGTCGTAGTACTGCACCTTTGCGGAGGTGTTGGCCACCGCGAGCACGCCGTCTTCGTCGTCCAGGGCAAGGTCGTGGTACACGTTCCCCGACAGTTGTCGCGACCACAGGACCGAACCGCTGGCGACGCAGTCGACGTTGCAACCGTCTCCGTTGTCCTTGTTGCCGTCATCGCAGTTTTCACTGTCCTGCGTCTTTCCGTCGCCGCAGTGGGGCGCGAGCGCGCTGCAGTCCGCGGCACAGCCCCCGTACTGTGCATCATTGATTCCGTCATCACAGACTTCATCACCCTCAACCACGCCGTCGCCGCAGACGATTCCTTCCTCGCCGGTGCTGCCGCTCGACTCACCGGGGTCGATGCCGCCCGTGGAGTCGGTAGCGGTCGCGTCGGCCTCCGAGGATCCGGGGCCCGATCCAGACTCGCTGGAGCTGGCCACGCCGGTCGAACCGAGGTCGTAGTCGGCGGTCATCGAAACGACATCGGGAGCAGTGCATGCGGTGATGCCCAGCAGGGCCACCGGAACGGACATGTGCTTCATGCCGCCCCTCTCGACCCAGGCCGGCGGGTCGTTGCACGGGCCTCCGGTTTCGGGGCACGAGGGCCCGGATCGGATGAGCCGGACGCCGGAACCGATTCACGCTCGGGCGTACAGGGGCGCGTGTTCTTCGGCTGTGAGCACCTGCGGCACCACCAGCGGCACGCCCTCCGCTGTGAAGTATGGAGACGGTCGCCCCCGCCCGCGCAACCACCAGCCGAAGATGAGCGGGACGACATGGACGATCATGCCGAGCGGCGCGCGAGCCACGGCACCCGGCGGCATCCCGCCGATGGCAGAACGGCCATTGATACCGATCGGGGGTCCAATCACCGACGATGGCACATCGCCGAGCCGTGCGCGCGCCATGCCGACGAACGGCAGACCCACCGAAACCATGTTGCCCATCGGAACGCGGCAACAGTCGCTGTACCACCGCAGCAAGCCCTTGGGCGACAGACGCATGCTCCGCAAACGAGAACTTCCCGCCGAAAACGTGACGCTCGAAGGGGCGACTTGGACGATGTCGGTCCCACCATACGCATCTGTGATATCGGGCGTGCCAAGCCAGCGAGCGAACGCGCGACAGTCTTGGCAATAACACACCGCACGGTTGCACGTTCGCGGTGAGACACCGGCGAGCTCGCCATGGATCTGGCCGCATGCGCATCGAAACGGTAGTGTCTGGCCCACGTCATGCCGACGCTAACAGGCCGTGGTTGGCGCCTGCAAGGCGCGAGCACGATCCCGGGCCCGCGCCGGCGGATGACCACGCGGTGCCGTTGGCCGCGGCGGTCACCACTTCTTTCCATTTATATAGGCTCGGAGGCCGAAGTTGAGCAGCACGGCCTGGGTGATACGCCCATCTGTGCGCAGGCGGTTGTCGAACTGGACCGCCAGCGAGACACCCAACACCTTGAGCGGACGAAACTCATACCCAAGCCCTACGAAGCCACCAAAGCCCGGACGCTTGGGCTGCATTGGAATCGGAGCGTTGCTGGTCGCACCAAGCGCCCCCTCGAGGAACAGCCCGCGAAGCAAGTACCCGCGCGCGACGATATCGAGAACCCCCGCGGCATCCTTCTTCATGCCGAGATGGCCCCAGAGTCCGCCTGCGAAACCAAGGGTGAAACGATGGGTGAGAGCACCGCCGAGATCAAATCGATAACCGAGCGACGGTACGAATGCGTTGGTAAACAACGTCGCTCCCGTGCCGACCCCAAGGCCGATGTAGAAACCCTTGCGCCGGGGTTCACGCTGGAAGTCCTCGAGGCCAAGGCGATCGTCGAGCGCTCGCTGTCGCTCGGCCCGTCGCGCACGCCAGCTTGGATCGCTGGCCAATCCGAGATCGGACCCATGCGCGAGCGACGGGGAGAAGAGCGCGACGAGAGCAAAGCCCAGGGCGGGGTTGCGCATTGCCGGCACCAAACGTCGCGGCAACCGCGGGACTTACAGCGCCCGTTTGCGCTCAACCGCCGAGGGTCAGCCGATGCCCGCCAGCCGCAGGACCTCGCGCGTTCGCTTGCCAAGCTCGGTCCTGGCCTCGCCGTGAACGAAGTCCATGACCTCATCGAGATCGCCCTCGGCGTTCCACGCCCGCGCGATCACTTCGTCGGGCAGCTCGCGGCGGAGAATCCGAAACACATGGCTCGCGATGTAGACGTCGTCCATGAGGGCCCACGGGCCGAGCTCCGCCTCGGGAAGAAGATCCTCGGGCACGACGAAGTACGCGAGGACCGCGTTCACAAGCACCCGCGCGTCGCGTCCGACCGCATCATCGGCGAACAGTCGCGCATAGAACTCGAACAGCGCTGGCGCGTGGCGAACCGCGCGCGCGCGCGGGCCATCGTACGCTGCGACGAACGAGCGCAACGCGGCGACGTAGTCCGGCGCGTCGGCAAACCCCACCTTGTCACGGTAGCGGATCGGGGGAGGCGATAGCGCCGACCGCCTCCAAACCGCCCGCTCGCCCGCCGTGCCGCCTTGGCAAGCACTCGAAACCACACGGAAACGCGGCTGCGCAGGAGCCCTGCTGCGAAACGGGCAGCCTACATCAACCTACCATGCGACACACGGCTCTCTTCCCGATCGTTCTCGCTGCTGCGCTCCCGGCCTGCTCGACAACCTCCGACACCGCCGGCAACGACGGATGCGAAGGGGCGAAGTGTGACGACGCCGATGACTCTGCCGACGGCGAGCGCCGTGTGTGCGTGGCGGTCCGCGGCAACGGTGAGCTGATCTTCGCCCACTTCGCGTCGCTCGCTCGGATCACGGAGCACTACGGACCGTTGTGGGGTTCAGCGGGCGGAAGCTCGGCCAGCATCACACAGTTCATACTCGAGAGCGTGCAAATGAACCCCGCGGTCGCTCGCTGCGGCGACGCATCCTGTTCGCGTGGCGAACAAGGGGAGCGAATCTCGCTCTTGCTCAAGTCTCTCATCGGCTACGCGGGCGTGCTGGGCGAGACGCCCGAAGCCGTGGCGTTTGGTCAGCTGGGCGGAGTCGCCAAGGCGTATCGAGACTCGGGAATCGAAGCTCTCCTCGCCGAGGACCCGTCCGCGGCTCAGGACGCCCTGCTCGCGCTGCTGCAGTCCGACGACCTTCGCGATCTGGTCAACCCGGAGCTCGTCCAGACGATCACGAACTCACCCAAGCCCGCGTTCCATGTCCAGGATATCGCGGGTGCGCTCGGGCAGCTCGGCTCGTTTTCCGTGGGATGCACCGAAGAGCAAGCGGCGATGGGATGCAACCCGAAGGCGATTTTCGTGCGCCCCGGGCTTCTCGATTTCCGCGCGATCGCGGCCAAGATCGGCCGCATCGCTGACTTCTACGCCGGCTACGGCCCTCAGGACGCGGGGCGAATGGCCGCCTGGCTCGACGGCTGTGCGACCGGCGATGCGCGGGGCAAGAGCTGGGAAGAGATCGCCGGACTCCCGCTTGCCGGTAGCACCTGCGGCGCGGAGTTTGTGGCGATGCTCACCGACTACCGCGCGGCGTTGCTGGCGACGCCCGATCACGTGCCGCAACGGCTTGGAGAGCAGATTGGCGCGCAACACTCTGCATTGGTCTCGACCTCGGTACTTACCGGCTACGCGGTCGATGCGTTCGCCGACGCCCGGGCCGATTACCTCGCCGCCGAACCCTATGAGCTGTCGGTAGAGTTCGACGACATCCGCTTCGGATACTGGGGCGCGGCCGACGACCTGGCCCAGGTGGAGGCGGATTCGCTCGGGTTCGACGACCTCAAGACGGGCAAGTTTCTCCCGTTGGGCACCACGACGTGGGGCGAGATCCTCGCCTACTCACCGGCCGAGCCCGGCCTCGCGCGCGCGCTTGAACTCCCAGACGGCGACGACGGCCCGCGGGTCTCGGCGGGCGGCTGGTCCGATCTCGCGCCCACCTTGGTGCTTGCCAACCTCGGTTGCGAGAAGACCATCTATGTGACCCGTCGCGGCGACGAGTCCACCTTCGCCATGG
The DNA here is from genome assembly GCA_902826865.1 of uncultured Myxococcales bacterium. GTDB lineage: Bacteria > Myxococcota_A > Polyangia > Nannocystales > Nannocystaceae > Xiheibacterium. Next base: position 14,002 of record CADEGN010000003.1, on the reverse strand, counting down.
GGATCGCCGCCGAGCTCGGCATGGACGACGCCGAGCGCAAGGCCCTTTTCGACCTCGACGCGGATAGCAGCTATGCCCGGTCGGTCGCCGAGGCCGACGCCGTCTGGTGCACCGATTGGAACAAGTCGACCGCGTCCGACCTCGCCGGCGTGTTTACCGACGGCTACGGTGCACCGATGGAAACCGTCGATCCGTTCTTCACCGCTGCTAGCGACCCGTATGCGAACATCTCAATGGATCTCGGCATTCGCGGATGCTCGCCGGGGGCGTCGGGCTAGCAGTTGTGGGGACACGCTCGGCCGGGCTATCGCACGGGTTGCAGCGCACCAAAGCCGTGGGCACGCACGTAGTTGACGTGCACGCCCGAACACTCCCCATCAAACACGCAAGCGCGACAGCGCAGTGACTTCACGCGGTAGTGCGACTGCATGAACCGCCGTGTGTAGCGGAAGATCTCCACGCCTCCGCCGTCGGTGAACAGGGTCGTATCGAGCACGGGCCTCGGTCGCCGTGGGGCGCGTCCCAACATGCAATGTGGGACGTTCTCCACCGGGAAATCGCCGCCGAAGCGCTGGCCGAGCGCGTGCAGCACCGCGGGCACGTCGGGGTCTTCGGTCGCCGCCGTGCTCGCGAGCTCGTGGTTGGGTAGGCTAAGCGCCAGCGTCCGCGGCCATGTCGCCTCGCTTAGGAGCCACGCTGCGACCTCGCGCGACAGGGGCGCGACGACTTCGACGCCCTGCGCCCAGCTGACGAGGGCCTGGGTCTGGGCCAGGTTGCGGGCACGCACCGTCGTGAGCAACCGATCCGCAAGCGGTGCCAGCGGATCGCGGGCAACGAGCCCCTCGATTTCGTCGAGCTCGAGCTCGACCTGCTCGAGCCCCCGAACCCGGGTAAGGGCTTGTTCTGCCGCGGCAACGTCCGGGGCAACCACCCACGCCGTGCGAGCACCGCTGTTGGCGATACGAGCGGGCAAGTCCACACCCACCGCGGTCTCGCCCACGATTGGGAGGTGTCGGGCTCGACGGGCGCTGGCCGGGTCGCCCCCGTACACCGGCGGCTGAAGGGCCTCCCATCGCGTATCGATGCGCACGAGCTCGAACACGCCGATCGCCACCGCGGCACGGGTCTCATCGAGATGGTCGCACAGCCGCTCGACGTAGCAGTACTTGCACCGCTCGGGCTCGCGGCACGAGAGCGGCATCCCGTGATCGAGCAAGCGCGCAAACTCCTCCTTGCGTCCGCGGACCTCGTCGCCCAGCTTGTAAGGATCTTGGATGAGCTCCTCAAAGCCCTCGAGGTGTTCAACCGGAAAGCGATTCAGCCAGATGTGGATCCCAGGCTTGCGGGCGTACTCGAACGCGGCGACAAGGTGCGGCCGGGCTTGCTCGAGATCGTAAAATAGCGTGTCTTTCCCATCGCGATAGGCCCGGCCGAATGGGATGACTTGCAACAGATCGAACTCTTTCACCCCCATCGCGATGTACGTCTCGAGCATTTCCGCCAAGTGCTTAACGTTGGCCCGATTTACGCAGATATCGACGTTGACGATCGGGCGCCCGTCGGCGAGCGCCGCCTTGAGTCCGGAGATTTCCTCGGCCCAAGCGCCCGGGACACCGACGAGAGCATCGTGGATCCTCGCGTCCGGGCCGTGAATCGAGAACGTGATCTCGCCAAGTCCCGCATCGAGAGCACGACGAAGGAAATCCGCATACGCGAACATACGGCCGTTGGTCACCGTCTGAACGCGGGCGTAGCCGGCGGCCTTACCCAGACGGATGAAGTCGACGAAGTCGGGGTGAATCGTCGGCTCACCACCCGATAGGATGAGGCGCTCAGCCCCGCTCCGTCGGCCATCGAGGATCTGGGCCTTGACCTGGTCGCGATCGCGAATCTCACCGTCGTGTGTATCGGCGTCGAGGCAGAACACACAGCGATCGTTGCAGGCGTAGGTGAGCCGCACCCAGTTGCGTTTCTGGTGCGCGGCTTGCTCGTGCTGGGTGCGCTTTTGCCCGAACCCGACGGTCTCCTCGGCATCAACCGGGCGCATTCGATCCATCATACCGCCCTGCGCTACGCACTTTCGCGTCGACCAGCTGGCCGGAGGTCCCGACGCGCACGACGGGTTCCCCAGCGCGCGCCCGAGGCGTACGCCGGGGGCGCTGACGGCGAAACGAGCGATGCGATGTGCAGGGAGCACCGCGCCACCACGGGCGCCACCACGGCGCGACCATGGGCAAACGAAGGCTGCCGCGTGCGAAAGGCGACATGCGCGGAGCCTCCGCCGCCCCCGGGAACCTGGCTGCCCGCCGCGCTTTGGCGCTACCATGGCTTCGATGCGAGAACGCGCGCCCAGAGCGGACGCAGCGGACGCCGCCGCCCCCGCGCTCGACCTCCCTCCCGAGATCGTTGCGGCGATCGATGCCGCGATCTCTGCCCACCGCACCCGACCGGGCGCTCTGCTACCGATCCTCCACGATGTGACAGCGCGGATCGGCTATGTACCCCCCGCCGCGATCGCATCGATCGCGCACGCGCTCAACCTCTCGCGCGCGGAGGTTGCCGGCGTCGTCAGCTACTACCACGATTTCCGCGATGCTCCGCCGGGTCGGTGCATCGTGAAGGTCTGCCGCGCAGAGGCCTGCCAAGCGGTGGGCGCGGACGCCCTGGTCGAACACGCGTGCACCCGGCTACGCGTGGCCATGCACGCAACGCGCGACGACGGAGCCGTGAGTCTGGAGCCCGTTTACTGCCTAGGCAACTGCGCGCTCGGCCCGTCGATCACCGTCGACGGCAAGCTCTACGGACGCGTCACCCCTGAGCGGTTCGATCGCCTCGTAGCGCAGGTGAAGCCATGACGACCACGGTGTATGTGCCGCGGGATGCGGCCGCGCGATCGATGGGCGCCGATCAGGTGGCCGCCGCGATGGCGGCCGCGGCCCCCGAAGCACGAATCGTGCGCAACGGTAGTCGCGGGATGCTCTGGCTCGAGCCACTCGTCGAAGTGGTGACGGGCTCCGGTCGGATCGCGTACGGCCCGGTGACGCCCGAGCAAGTGCCGGGGTTGGTCGCCGCGGGCATGCTTCACGGCGCCGATCACCCGCTGCGCCACGGGCCCGTGGATTCGATCCCGTACTTCGCGAAGCAGGAGCGACTCACGTTCGGGCGCGTCGGCCTCATCGATCCGCTCAACACCGACGACTACGCCGCGCACGGCGGCTGGGCCGGCCTGCGCGCGGCGCTCGAGCTGGCGCCCGAGCAGATCGTGGCGACCGTGCTCGACTCGGGCCTGCGCGGCCGAGGCGGCGCGGCGTTTCCGACCGGCATCAAGTGGAAGACGGTTCTCGAGACCGAAGCGAGCCAGAAATACGTGGTCTGCAACGCCGACGAGGGCGACTCCGGCACGTTCAGCGATCGCATGCTGCTCGAGGGAGACCCGTTCGCGGTGATCGAGGGCATGATCATCGCGGGACTCGCCACGGGGGCGACGGCCGGATTCATCTATCTCCGCTCGGAGTACCCCGACGCGGCTGACGCCCTACACACGGCCCTCGCCAGCGCGCGGGCCGGCGGATACTTAGGGCCAAGTATCCTTGGCAGCGGTAAGGCGTTCGAGCTCGAAGTGCGCATGGGTGCCGGCAGCTATGTGTGCGGCGAGGAAACCGCGCTGCTCGAGAGCCTAGAAGGGAAGCGCGGCATCGTCCGCTATCGCCCACCCATGCCGGCGGTGCAAGGATTGTGGGGCAAGCCCACTGCGCTGAACAACGTCGTCACGCTCGCATCCGTTCCGATCATCTTGGCCCGGGGCGGCGCGTATTACCGCGAATTTGGCCTGGGTCGCTCACGCGGCACGCTCGCGTTTCAGCTCGCTGGCAACATCGCGCGCGGCGGTCTCGTCGAGCGCGCCTTCGGGGTCACCCTGCGCGAGCTGCTGTACGACTACTGCGGTGGCTCAGCGAGCGGTCGACCGATCCGGGCGGTCCAGGTCGGGGGTCCGCTCGGTGCATACATCCCCGCGGCCGACTTCGATCTACCCCTCGACTACGAGGCGTTTGCGGCCAAGGGCGCGATCGTCGGCCATGGTGGAATCGTCGCGTTCGACGACACTGCCGACATGGCCAAGCTCGCCCGCTACGCCTTCGAGTTCTGCGCGATCGAGTCGTGTGGCAAGTGCACGCCGTGTCGCATCGGCGCCGTCCGAGGCAAAGAGACGCTCGACCGCTTGCGGGCGGGCGATCGGCCGCGGCACCAACTCGCGCTCCTGCGCGATCTGTGTGACACGATGGAGAAAGGCTCGCTGTGCGCCATGGGCGGCATGACGCCGTACCCGGTGAAGAGCGCCCTCGAGCACTTCCCGGAGGACTTTGGTATCGAACGCACCCCGGCGGCCAACGCCTCGGGCACAAGGGCGTAGCAATGTACTCGATCCACGAAAACGACCCGGGTACACCGATTCGCATTTCGACCAAGCGCGTGGTCGTGACGGTCGACGGCACGACCGTCAACGTGCCGGAGGGCACATCGGTGATGCGCGCAGCATCGCTCGCCGGCGTCAACGTGCCGAAGCTCTGCGCCACCGATCAACTCGAAGCGTTCGGATCGTGCCGCCTGTGCTTAGTTGAGATCGAGGGCCGCCGCGGCTACCCCGCTTCGTGCACGACTCTCGTCGAGCCAGGGATGAAGATCCGGACGCAGTCCCCCGAGCTCGCAAAGCTGCGCCGCGGCGTGATGGAGCTGTACATCTCCGATCACCCGCTCGACTGCCTCACCTGCGCAGCCAACGGGAACTGCGAGCTGCAGGAGATGGCCGGAAAAGTCGGCCTCCGCGAGGTTCGCTACGGCTACGATGGTGAAAATCACCTCAACGCGGACAAGGATACGAGCAACCCGTACTTCTCCTTCGACCCGAGCAAGTGCATCGTGTGCTCCCGCTGCGTGCGCGCGTGCGAAGAGACCCAAGGTACGTTCGCGCTTACCGTGCTCGGTCGCGGTTTCGATTCGAAGGTCGCACCCGGAACCACGTCGTTTCTCGAGTCCGAATGCGTTTCGTGCGGGGCATGCGTGCAGGCCTGCCCGACAGCCACTTTGATGGAGAAGTCGCTCGAGGATGGAGGGCAGCCGGATCACGTGGTTGCCACGACTTGCGCCTACTGCGGCGTGGGTTGCTCGTTCCGAGCCGAAATGAAGGGCAGCGAAGTCGTGCGCATGGTCCCCGACAAGCAAGGGGGCGCAAATCACGGCCATTCCTGCGTCAAGGGCCGCTTCGCCTGGGGCTACGCCACCCACCCCGATCGGATCACCACGCCGATGATCCGGGCAAGCATCGATGACCCGTGGCGCGAGGTGAGCTGGGACGAGGCCTTCGCCCATACGGCGAGCGAGTTGCGGCGGATCCAGTCCAAATACGGCGATGGCGCGATCGGTGCGATCACCTCGTCACGTTGCACGAACGAGGAGACCTATCTCGTGCAGAAGTTGGTGCGGGCGGTATTTCGCAACAACAACGTGGATACGTGCGCACGGGTTTGCCACTCACCCACCGGCTATGGACTCAAGGCCACGCTCGGCGAGTCGGCCGGCACCCAGAACTTCGACTCGGTCGACCACGCGGATGTGATGATCGTGATCGGTGCCAACCCCACCGACGCACATCCAGTATTCGCCTCGCGCATGAAGAAACGCCTGCGCGAGGGTGCTCAGCTGATCGTGGTCGATCCGCGGCGCATCGACCTCGTTCGCCAGCCACACATCCAGGCTGCGTATCACTTGCAGCTGCGGCCCGGCACCAACGTTGCTGTCATCAATGCCCTCGCCCACGTGGTTGTGAACGAGGGGCTGTTGAACGAGCCCTTTGTCCGAGCCAGGTGTGAGGGAGAAGCATTCGAGAAATGGCGGGCGTTCATCGCTGGCGAGGAGAACTCACCGGAGACGCTTGAGGCGGTGACGGGCGTGCCCGCGGCCCACGTGCGCGCGGCGGCCCGGCTCTATGCGAAAGCCGGCAACGGCGCGATCTATTACGGCCTTGGCGTCACCGAACACAGCCAAGGATCGACGATGGTCATCGGCATCGCCAACTTGGCGATGGCCTGCGGCCACATCGGTCGGCCCGGCGTCGGCGTCAACCCGCTGCGCGGTCAGAACAACGTCCAGGGCTCATGCGACATGGGTTCGTTCCCCCACGAGCTCCCCGGCTATCGCCACGTTTCGGATCCCGCGGTACGTGCATTATTCGAGCGCGAGTGGGGCGTCCGAGTGCAGCCCGAACCCGGCCTCCGGATCCCCAACATGTTTGATGCCGCCCTCGATGACAGCTTCAAGGGTCTGTACGTCCAAGGCGAAGACATCGCCCAATCCGATCCCGACACCGAGAACGTTCTCGCCGCCCTGCGATCGATGGAGTGCGTAATCGTCCAGGACCTATTCATCACCGAAACGGCGAAGTATGCCCACGTCTTCTTGCCGGGGGCATCCTTCCTCGAGAAGGACGGGACGTTCACCAACGCGGAGCGCCGGATCAACCGCGTGCGAAAGGTGAAGCCGCCGCTCGCGGGTCTCGCAGATTGGGAGGTCACCGCCAGGCTCGCCGCCGCGATGGGCGTACCGATGCCCTATACCCACCCATCGGAGATCATGGATGAGATCGCTCGACTCACACCGACGTTCACCGGCGTGAGCTACGAGAAACTCGACCGCCTCGGCTCGATCCAGTGGCCGTGCAACGACCAAGCCCCGGAGGGGACGCCGGTCATGCACATGCAGCAGTTCGTGCGGGGCAAGGGTAAGTTCGCCGTCACCCGCTACGTGCCGACCACGGAGCGGGCGAATCGCGAGTTCCCGCTTCTGCTCACGACCGGGCGAATCCTCACCCAGTACAACGTCGGGGCCCAAACCCGCCGCACCGCCAACATGATTTGGCACGACGAAGACGTGCTGGAGATCCACCCGCACGACGCTGAACAGCGGGGGATCCGTGAAGGCGAACGCGTCGAGATCCGTAGCCGAATCGGCGCGACCGTCATGCGTGCGCTGCTCACCGAGCGCGTCCAGCCCGGCGTTGTCTACACGACGTTTCATCACCCCGAGTCCGGCGCCAATGTGGTCACCACGGAAAACTCCGATTGGGCCACCAACTGCCCGGAGTACAAGGTCACGGCCGTGCAGGTTCGCAAGAGCGATTCCCGATCGCAATGGCAGCGCGAGTTCGACGCCGTGGCGGTCGAACAGGCCGGCCTGCTTCCACGTCATGGGAGCGACACGGCCGAATGAAGATCGAGAAGCTCGTGATGATGGCGAACGCGATCGCCGCTTTCTTCGAAGCGGAACCCGATCGCGAGATCGCGATCGACGGTGTCTCGAGCCATCTGCGGCGGTTTTGGGACCCGCGTATGCGCAGGCAGCTCGTCGAGTCGGTGGACGCGGGCCAATGCGAAGGCCTGAACGCGTTGGTGCGCGCCGCGCTGAGCGAACGAAGAGAGCAGATCTGGCCGAGCGCGACCGCGTCGGGTTAGCGCTTCTGATACACTGACGATGGCGCGGCAACGGCCGTTCTGAGCTCTTTTAGCGAGCTATCCCACCAAAGAAATTCGGTGACCAGGCGGCTTCGTCCCCGGACTTCACCTCCGAGGTTGACGATGCGCATCGCTCTACCCCTGGTCGTCTGTGCCCTGCCCGCCTGTTACTCCGGTGTCGGCCTCCCGTCCCAAGGCGACGACGGTGCTGCTTCGGCCGCGTCGAGCCCCGGCGGCTCCGGTGACGATGGCGCCAGCGACGGCGGGGGCGATACCAGCACCGAGACCCCCGCGGCGGCCACCCACGGTGGGCTGCGCCGGTTGTCCGTTGGCGAGTACGACAACGCGGTGCGGGATCTGATCGGCGATGCGTCGCGGCCGGGGGCGGTGTTCTTGCCGGGCGACGCGCTGACTCCCTTCGACAACGAGTACGCCCAGCAGACTCCGTCCGAAGCGTTGGTCGCCGCGGCCGAGAAGGTCGCGATCGAGGCCGGGCAGCGACTGCTTGGCGAGCCGGCGAAGCTCGAGGAGCTCGCGGGCTGCGTCCCCACCGGCGTCGAGGACGCGGACTGTCTGCGCGGATTGATCACGCGCCTGGGGCGCAAGGCGTTTCGCCGTCCGCTCACCGCCGAAGAGGTGGACGAGTACGCGTCGTTGCTGGCGAAGGGCGTGGAGGCCGAAAGCTGGCATGTCGCCGCGGCGGCAGTCGTGCGTGGGATGCTCCAGGATCCCAACTTCCTCTATCGCGTCGAAATCGGCGAACCCGTTCCGGGAAATCCCGAGATCGTTGCGCTCACAGACTGGGAGATCGCCACGCGTCTGTCGTTCTTTCTGTGGCGCACGATTCCGGACGATGCGCTCCTCGACCTCGCGGAGGACGGCAAGCTGTCCAACGAGGACGACGTTCGCGCAGCCGCAACGCAGATGTTGTTGGACGAGCGCTCGCGCGAGGGCATGGAGCAGTTCCACTCCCTGTGGCTCGGCTTCGCGGGCGGCGGAACCGAAGGAATCAGGGCCGACATGGTGGCCGAGACCAACGCCCTGGTGCGCCGCGTGGTGTTCGAAGAGGAGGCATCCTGGCTGTCGCTCTTCACAAGCACCGAGACGTTTCTGACCCCGGCGTTGGCCGAGCACTACGGCCTACCCGCGCCCGAGGGCGACATGCCCGGCTGGGTCGAATACGGCGAGAGCGGCAGAGGCGGCCTCCTATCCCACGGTGCAGTGCTCGCGTGGGGCGCGAAATTCGGAGACACGAGCCCGACCACGCGGGGCAAGGAGATCCGCGAGCGGCTGTTCTGCCAACCGATTCCACCTCCGCCTCCCGGTCAGAACACCGACGACCCGCCCGGCGGAGATGAGCCGGACGGGTGCAAGATCGACCACTACGCCAAGTATCGCGAGGGGGGCTGCGGGTCGTGCCACTCGCTGATGGACGGTATCGGCTTCGGGCTGGAGAACTACGGTGCCGACGGCACCTGGCGCGCCAACGACGTCGGCAAACCAGAGTGCGAGATCACCGGAGACGGCGAGGTCGCAGGCGTCGGGGCATTCAACGGGCCCGCGGGGCTTGGCGATCTGATGCTCAGCAATGATGGTGTCCGTGCCTGTGCGCTGAAGCAGCTGTATCGGTATGTGTCTGGGCGAGCCGAACCCGACGAGCTTGATGCGCCATTTTTGCAGCGTTTGTCCGAGATGCACAACGGCGACGAGTTGAACCTGCGAGCGCTCATGCTCGATATCGCCTCGTCGGATGAGATGCGCTTCCGCGTCCTTGGGGAGGGTGAGTGATGGGACGGGTGTTCAGGCTTCCACGACGGACATTCTTGCGCGGCGCCGGTGGCGTGGCACTTGCCTTGCCTGCGCTTGAGATCATGGCGCCCTCACGAGCAGCGCGCGCGGGCGGCGGTGCGTCCCCGAAGTTCATGACGAGCTTTGTCGGCACGTCGATCGGGCGAAACCACTGGCCCGACGACGACTGTTGCGGCCCGACGTATCCGGGCGATCAGTTGACACCGGACAACGAGGGAGCCGGGTACGACCTCAAGCACGTGCTCTCCCCCGTTGGCGCGGATCCTTGGCAGTACCACAGTGGGTTCGGCGGGAACCAGCCTGCGTTTGACGTGCAGAAAGAGCTGACCGTCGTCTCCGGGCTCAAGGTGCCATGGGGCCCGGATGGCGATCTTCCGCCCGGCGGACGCACGATCAAGTTCCACTACTGCACGGTCACGCCGCAGATCTCGGGCACCATCTGTTCGGATTATAGCGAGGCCCCCCACGGGCCGACGATCGACCAGATGGTCGTCGACGCCATCGGCGGAGGGAGGCCAGCGTTGGCCTACCGCGTCGAGGCGAAGGCCGCCGGTGGTAACACGAGCGCGATGTCGTGGAAGAGCAACGGCTCGGGCGGCGTATCGCGCGTCGATCCCGTCGTGAATCCGCGGCTTGCCTGGGAGAGTCTCTTCACCGGCTTCGTGCCGCCCGATCCGGCCCAGGCCGCCGCCGCGGCGTTTGAGATCGCGCAGCGCCGCAGCGTGCTCGATTTGGTGAGTGGCAGCGCCGAGCGACTCGTCGCGCGGCTCGGCCACGCGGACAAGATCCGAATGGAGCAGCATCTCGACGAGTTGCGGGCACTTGAAAACAAGGTGAACGGCGTGATGCCGGGCAGCGCACAATGCGAGATGCTGACCGATCCAGGAGGCAGCTGGCCGGTGACCCCGGAGAATGGCTGGAGCAACGAAGAGCTGCGTGCGGAGGTTCTTAGCGACCTCATCCACATGGCATTCGTCTGCGATCTGACCAATGCCGCTAGCCTGATGTTCGGCCAGTGGAAGTGCTATCTCAAGATGGGCCCCGCCATCGGCTGGGACAACGATCTCCACGGGTACTCCCACTTCGGTGGTTCCCAGACCGGGATTGCCCCCTTGTCCGACGCCATCGCCTGGCACATCAAGCACTTCGCCCGACTCATCCGCAAGTGCATGGACACACAGGATGTCGACGGCGTCCCGCTCATCGACCACACCATCCTCACCATGATCTTCGAGGGGAACGTGGGCTATGATCCTGAAGCCGATGCGGTCGGCGTGCACTCGACCGAGAACATGGTCGTGCTCGTGGCGGGCGGCCGTGGCCTCGGGCTCAACCCCGGCCGTCACATCAAGACGGATGAGGTACACCCGGCTGCCGTACTGCTCGGGGCCGCCCAGGCCTGCGGTGTGACCGACCCGCTCGGCGACATCGACGAAGCATTCACGGGGCTGTAGAGGAACGTGGGAGCCGCGGCGGCACCGTTTCGTGTCGTCGCGGCCTAGCGAACGCGCAATCGCTTCGCGCGCCTGCTGACCTGCGCAGCACAACGTCAGCGGCTCTGCCGGTGGGACGTAGCCCGTGATCGTCCCCTGCGGAGATCGGGACCCCCCGCGTGCCATGGCTTGGTAGCCTGACGTCGTGCCGACGAAAAAGTCCGACGCCGAGTTGCCGATCGAGTCCGTCGTTCAGTTCTCGCCGTGCTCGAACGGCGAGTACATGCCCTCGCCGCCGACCGGACGCGCGCGTAGGGCCGAGGCGCTGTGGCGCGAGATCGTCGAGGTGCAGCACAAGCGACTTGGCGTGAGTCGACGAGTGTTCGCACGCAGTGCCGCCGGGATCGCTGCGTCGCTGTTCGCGATCAATCAGGCGGCTTGCGGCGACTCCGGCGGTTCGGGCGGGGGAACCGGTGGCAGCAGTGGAGGATCGAGCAGCGGCGGCACCCGTGGCGACGGCAGCAGCGGAGCGGGCTCAACGACCGGCGGTGGCTCGACGGGCCCCGTCGACTCGAGCGGATCCTACGAAGTCGGCGAAAGCACGACCGGCGACCCCGCCTGCGCGGAGGAGCTGCTCTACGACCCGGACGAATTCGTGTTCGACGTGCAGACGCACACGCAAACCCCATTCCGCGAGGGCTGGGGCGGCGCCGATCCACCCGAGGTGGCGCTCGACTACATCAAGCAGATCTTCGTCGACGGCGGCACGACGGTCGCGTGCATCACCGGCATCCCCGCCGCCCGGAATCCGGCCGAGGGCAACCTCCGTGCGATCGAGCAACTCAAGGAGATCCTCGAGATGGTCGGCGGCGACAGACTTCGCCTGCACTGCAACATCGACATGAACCTGCCGGGCGAGGTCGACTACATGCAGAGTTGTTCGGAGATGTTCCCGGTCAACGCGTGGAAGGTCTACCCGTACAATCAGCCCTGGCTTGCGAACGAGTCGCAGGGGGGGCCCTTCATCGAAAAGGCGCGCCAGCTCGGCATCAAGGTGATCGCGGCGCATCGCGGCATCACGAGCACGAACTTCGACTACTACCACGCTGGATCGCCGCGCGATCTCGTCGAGGCGGCAAGTCAGAACCCCGACGTCACGTTTCTCACCTATCACTCCGGCTGGGAGAACGGCAACGACGAGAACCACCCGTACGATCCCGACGCCGCGCCGCAGAACGTGCGCGGCATCGATCGCATGATCCGCGCGATCCTCGAGTTTGGCATCCCCCCGAACACCGGCAACGTGTATGCGGAGCTGGGATCGACGTGGTTCAATCTGCTCGTCGATCCGGCTCAGGCCGCCCACGCGCTGGGCAAGCTGCTGCTCTACGTCGGCGAGGACCGCATCATCTACGGCACGGACTCCGTGTTCAACGGCGGCCCCGAGGGCCAGATCGCGGCCCTGCGTACCTTTCAGATCCCCGAGCGCATGCGCGAGATGTACGGCTACCCCGAGATCACGACGGAGATCCGCCGCAAGATCCTCGGGCTCAACGCCGCCCCGATCTACGGCGTCGATCCGATGAAGGTCCTGTGCAAGTTCGACCTCGACGACATCGAGCAGCTTAAGATGGCCTACCGCGACGACCCGCGCTCGGTGCAGATGCCTCACCCGCACAAATACCTTGGCCCCCGCAACCGCCGCGAGTTCTTCGCCTTCCGTCGCGCGGAGCAGCGCGACCATGAGAGAACGTGACGCTCGCGTGCGCTCGATGCCGCGGTCGCGCGCTTCAAGCGCTGCTCATCGCTTGCTCGCGCGACTGGTCGGCGGGGACAGCTGCCGAAAGTCGGTCGTAGCTGCGGCAATCGAGCACGCTGCAGGTGCGCTCAGGTCGGCGGTTCGTTGGACAAGGGCCGCAGCACGCGCAGATCGGACACACCGAACTCGACACCACGCAGCGGGTCGATCGGCGCGAGGGAGATCGACGGGGCCTTGCCCGCGAGGGCGCTCGACAGAAACCCGATCCCCGTGCTGGCATCGGTGCGCGGATCATAGCCGCGTAGCGGCTCGCGGGCAGCCTTGAGCGAGAACACCCCTCGCAAGCGGCGCGTGGTGTCGGGCCCGAGCCACGCGGCCACGTGCGGTGGATTTCGGCGCACCACGAGCACGACCACGGCATCGAGCAACGCGGCGGCGAGTGTGGCCATATTGCCTGTGGTCCGCCACGGCCGGCGCGGTAGATTTCGCGGCCATGTGATCGGCCGCCAGACGTTGACCTGCGCATCGCCGAGCAACGTCTCGACCGCCACCCCCAGCAGGTGGACGGCCAGCTCCGCGGGCTCGATCGCGCACAACGCCGCATACGGCCACGCCGCGTCGTGCAGACCCGGCCCGCCGGAGTGGCCCGACCGTTTGCGGGATTCCGCAACCGGGGCCAGCTGCTCGAACATCGGCAGCGCGGGGCCCTCGAGGATCCGACGGAGCGCCGCGCGGTCGGCCCACAGGCGCTCGTACGCGTCGCCCTCATCCGGTCGGAAGAGCGAGCGCAACGGGACGTAGATCCTCTCGCCGAGGTCGTCGGCGACCTCCACCAGCGTGCGCGCGAACAGCCACGACGACGGGGTCCGTCGCGCGTCGACCAACGAGAGCGCTCGACCGTGCATGATCGAGTGGCCGCGGCCGGCGTCGATGTACATCACCCGCTCACCGACCAGCCGCGTCGGATCGACGGCGGTGCGACGGCGCAGGACCTCGTCGAGTCGCCGCGGCTCGCCCGCGCGTCGGTACCACACCGACGCCCACGTCGACAGCACGTGGTTCAGATACTGCGAGAGCGTGTGCTCGCCCGGAGGAGGCAAATCGGCGAGGTGGTCCGATGCCACCGAGACCCACGGGTCGCCTGCACCGTCGCCGAAGTAGAGGACGGCATCCTCGGACTCGCCGAAGCTGTCGAAGACGACGGCCCGATCCAGCACTGCGTCACCGTCTTCGAACTGGGAACCGATCGTGTCGCGCTCGGCGAGAACGTCGATCGGGGGCACGTCGAGGAGCCCAGCCGCTTGACCGCCCTGATCGTAGAGCCCCCACGGAACGCGCACGAAGCTGGTCTTGTCGTCGCGCTCGGGGTCGTAGGTCTCATCCGCGGTGTCCACCCACCGCAGCTGCAGCCCGTTGGCTTGGCGGTACAAGCATAGGAGCTCGACCGGAACCGGGCATCCGCGCGCGCGCTCCCATCGCGCCAGCTCATCGTCGCT
>CADEGN010000002.1:70761-90909 GCA_902826865.1 uncultured Myxococcales bacterium | reverse complement strand
ACGTGGCGCCGCGCACCCGCGACTTGGGGAGCTTCTGGGTCGACAGCACGCTCGAGACGTCACGCGCCAGCCGGCACAAGACCACCGGGTCGCGCGGCGTGGGACCGGTGAGGCGCAACAGGGACAGGGAGCTGGCGCCCAGCAACCCGGTCGCGACCTCGCGCAACTCGATGAGGTCGGCGTACAGCCCATCGCTCAGCTCGTCACGCTTCGCCCGCGGTGCTTCGTCATCGGCGAGCTCTTGCTCGTGGGCCACGTCGGCCTCCACCAGGCGAGCGATCGCCACCTCGAGGGCCGCCGCACACAGGGCGAACATTTGCCCGGCATCGGGGATCCGTTGGCCCTTGATGGCGACGGGTTGAAACAGTGCGTCGAAGGCTTCGGCGACGCGCGGACCATGGGATTGGGCGGCTGCTATCACGGCTGCGGCACTCTTCTGGCGATCGGTGATCTGTTTGGACGGCATCTCGTCTCCTTGGGGCTCTGGCTCGCACAGGTGATGGCGCAGTGGCAAGGGGGTTGGAGCGGCCGCGGTGATCGGTCTGCGGTGGCGGACGCGAGCAGCCGTGAGGGACATGATCGTGGGGGACTCCGCGGTGAAAGACGGCGCGTGAGCGAGTCGCGCGTGGGCGAGGCTTCGGTGGAGCAATTCGCGAGACGAACGCGTGTTTTGTGTGCGCGGAAGCGTCTGCAAGGCTCGTGAACGCGAGGTGGGAGCGCGCAGAGGTGTTTGCGAGGGGTGCGAACGGGGCGTTCACCGTGAAACACGCGTTCGCGAGGGGTGGGAACGGGGGGATGTCGGGGCGGCGGGGCGTTCACGAGGGGTGAGGACGGGTGTGGCGGTGCGTGACCGGCGTTCGCGAGGGGTGCGAACGGGGGCGGCGGGGGCATCACGGGCGTTCGCACGAGGGGTGAACTGAGGCCGCGGTCCACGGCGGGCGTCGCACGGGGTGCGAACGGTGGTGGCGGTGCGTCGGGCACGTTCGTAAGGGTGCGCACCAGTGCGGCGCGCCGGCGCGGGAGCTCGCCTACGAGGGGGGCGACGGAGGGCTCTAGCCTAGACCTAGAAGGACGCGATCTTGGGAGGGGGTGGGGTCGTCCATGGGAGGCCGCGCGTAGAGCCGGCCCCCGTCTGGTAAGGTGAAAAGGGAACGTGCCAGAAGCGCATGACCACCCGCCGAACTCCGCCGATCTCGGCAATAGAGAGACCATGCTCGGCGGACGTTTGGTGCGGCCTTGGATCCTGGGCGTGCTCTTCGTGGTGTGGTGGGGTTGGCTCGCAGCGTACGCGACCGCGCGGACACTCGAGGGCGAAGACTGGCTACTGGTGCTCGCCGTGCCCGTCGTGTTGCTGAGCGCGTTGGGGACGTCAATCGCGGCACATCGATGGCCGGCCGTGGTCTCCGCCCTGTTGTTCGCGTCGCCGGCCGTCGTAATGCCGGCCCGCGACTTCGTGCGCGCGGCGAAGAGCTATCGCGATGGGAGCGCGCGTTTGATTCGCGTGGGCCTGCCAGCCGAGATCCCGCCATTTGGCCTGGATTCCCGGACGCGCATCCCGCTGCACCTCAGTGGCTGCGTGACGAGCGACGTCTGGAACGCGCGGGTTTGGATCAACAACAACACGGTGTTGTGGCTCTCCGCGACGTTGGGGCCGATGCCCGGGTTGTACGAGGGGCCGCTGCCGACCGACGCCGAGCCGGCGGCAGCGCTGGACGAGCGCGGGGCTGCCTTGCGGGATGCCTACGACGGCGACACTCTGTCGATCGGCGGCCAGACGTACCCGATGACCCGCGCGTTGGCGCTGACGCTCGACCGCTTCGGGGAGCGGGACCGTGAGCAACTGTGGCGAGCCGCGGTCTTGCACGACCGTCTGCTCGTCGTCCGCGAAGGACAAGACGACGACTTCCCGCACGTTCTCGATCTGGCGACTGGCCGCTACCTCGGCGGTCGCCTCGACGAGGTTGTCGCGCAAGCGCATCCCGAGCTCGCACCGCGTTGGCAGCGCGAGATGATGGAAGAGGCTGCGGTTCACCAGGCATCGCGAGGGTTTTGAATCGGGGACTTCGGCGACCGCTTCGGAACCATCGTCTGTCTGAGGCCGCGATCGAACCCCATAGAGCGCGGCGGGTGGGTCGTGCTCGTGATGGAGCGCCGCAGCTGACAGTGCTGTATAAATCTAGACTTCACATGACAGTCATTGCAGGCATCTCGGTCGTCAGCTGAAGTTCAAGCGCGAGATCTTCCGGCAGTATGGTCGGCGTCGTCGACGTGCCCGGCCGATCGCAAGGGGATGCTTCGCCTCGTCATCGAGGCCATCACGGTGAAGCCCGTCGACGTACCCAAGCGGACGACGAGGCTCCTGGTGCAGTGGACCAGCGGTGCCGTCAGCGAACTCACCATCGCGCGGCCCGACAAAGGCGAGTGTCGGATGCACGATCCTGATGTCGTCCAGCGCCTGCGCGAGCAGCCGGGCTGCGTGACGACGAGATTGCCCAGCAACTCGACTCCGATGGTCTGCGTACGGGAAGCGACCTCTCGTGGAAGGAAGATCTGGTCCGCCAAGCGCGACGCGCACGAGGGATCGAACGTGTGGCGCGCGACCGCCCTCGGATGCGCCCGCTTCCGCACCAGCATGCCGATGGCCGATTCTCGTTGCCCGGGGCCGTGGCCCGCTTCGGCACGACCGAGGCCATCGTGCGGGAGCGCGGCGCGCTGACGCGACTGACGCGTGGCGTGTGGGCGAACACGTCGCACCCCGATTTTCACCCATTGGTGTGCGTCCCGAAGCTGCTGGGGCGCGAGCAGGGCTATGTCTCGTTCCTCACGGCGCTGCACCTGCGTGGCGTGATCTCGCAGATCCCCCGCACGATCCAGGTCGCGACGACGGGCACGGCCGAAAGCTAACGTTAGTGACCCCGGTCGGCACGTACGAGTTCTTCCGATTGTCACCGAAGATGATGCGGGCGGGCATCGAGCGGTCGACGACGCGGGTCGAGTACCGCATCGCCGTGGGCGAGAAGGCGCTGCTCGATGCGCTCTACATCTCGATCCGTCGCGGCGGTCGCTTTCGGTCGCTACCGGAGCTCGAGCTGCACGGGTTCAGTCGCAGGCGCTTCGCGGCCCTCCTGGCGCAGTCCGAAGACGTCCGCGCGATCACGGCGATCGGGCGGCGCTTCCAGACGCTGACCGGCCGTTGATCAGAACGCGGGCTCGCCGGGAGCTCGACGATGCGCTCGCCGGCGATGAACAGTGTCGTTCCGATGACCAGGTGCCGCTCGCCGATCCAGTCCACCGCGATCGCACCCGCGCGCTGAGATCCACGCAGGCCCCGCTCGTCGCGGCGCCGAGCGCTCGGTTTGCTGGCCGGCACCGACGCCGCCGCCTGCGCAAGACTGAGTTGCGGATGAACGCGATGCGTTCACCCGCGACCAAGGCACGGCGCGTAGGAAGGACAAAGGGGTCCGTACTCGTCGCCTACGCAGGTACCGCCGTTCGACCTGATGGGCCTGCCCGCGTGGCAGTGCTCATTCGGGTCGCAGCCCGCCGCTGGCGAGCCGTCACGGCGAAGTACATGGACGGGTTCGAGGGCTGAGCGCGACGCAGGGTGGTCACGACGGCCCGGTCTCGAGGCGAAACCTATCGCAGAGATGGGCGCCCACGATCTGGTTCATCGCGTCACGCGAGAGCGCCCGGAACTTGCTCGCGGCGCCGAGGAGCCTTCGACGTGCAGTGGACCACGCCTTCGTGACCACCCGTGGGTCTTCCCGAGTCGCCGCCTCGATCACTGGTGTGATTCGAGGCCGGACGACGTCGAGTACGTGCGCTCGGTACAGGTCGAGCAAGCGCGGACGATCGAGGCCACAGACCGCGATCGTCTCTCGCCCCCTCGCGGTGGCGCCGAACGGCAGCCAACGCTCGAGCCCATGTTGCCTCACCGGCTTGAAGACGATCTCGTTCCACGGGTCGAAGGCCACATCTGCCGGGTCGATCAGCAACGGCATCTCCCCACCGGGCGGCTCGTCCTCGGCGACCAACCGCGTGGAACCTACGGCCAGCGGAAAGCAGTCGCGTTTTCCGTCGCGATTGCACTCCAAGCAGCTGAACAGCAGGTTCTCCCACGACCACGTCAACCACCAGTAGACGGACTTCGGCCGATAGTGCTCGACGTCGCGGTATTTCGCCTGCTCCTCGAGTTTTTCGCAGTAGCAGCACTTGTTGTGCTGCATCTCGAACAGCGCGACGAGGGCCGCGTCCCGATACCCCTTCGTCAACAGCTTGGAGCGCTCATCGACGTCGGCGGCCCGAGCCAAGGGGAGGTACTTGGCCCTGGCGACCGCGAGTGCGGGCGGCTCGGCCGACCTCACCAGACGAATCATGGTGCACTCTCGCGCGCGACCGGCTGCCAATCGAACTCCAAGCCCGCGTGCCGCAGCTCAGCGCGGAGACCGTTGAGCTCGGCCTCGTCCGTGTCCGAGCGGAGCGGATCGGTCGCGAGCTCCCCATACCGGCGCAGCTTCCGTCCGAGATCGTCCGGGTACAGTTCGTCGAGTTGGAAGAACGACTGGTAGAGTTCGGATCCAGTGAGCAACGCGGGAGATCGGGGCGCCGGGTTCGCGCGCACGCTGCCCTCGTCATCCTGCGAGAGGATCCACACCTCGTCTTGCTCGAGGGCAGGAAGCACCATCGGTGAGTGCGTCGTCGCGATGAACTGAAGCCGCGGGAACACCTTCTTGAGGGCCGGGATCAGACGCACCTGCCACGTCGGGTGGAGATGAACGTCGATCTCGTCGACCAACACGAGGCCCTCCATCTCGCTCGCCTGGAGCTCTGAATCCCCTTTCCCCGCGGGGTCCGCCTCCAACAAGATCTGGCCGACGAGGTCGGCCAGCCAGGCGATGAGCGACTGGTAGCCCTGCGAGAGCCAGGTGGCCGGCACTTTGATCCGCTGCCCCTGCTGATCGAGGAGGTCCATCTCGAACCGCTGCGCTTCGGTCAAGTCGCGGGCCGTCCGAATTCCCCCCCGGCCGCGCAGCTCGAGCGCCGTGATGTGCGGCAGCAGGCCGCCCGCCACGAACACTTCGCGCAGGGTTCGTGCGAACGCGCGAGCAAGATCCTCCTCGAACAGATCGATGAAGCCGGTTCCGATCAACGATTGCCCGAACAGAGGTCGTAGGCGGTCGACGACCGGCTCCGGGGCGCGGGCCACATTGCCGGGACTCGGCAGAAGTCGACTCGGCCCGTAGCCCGCGACGAACCAGTCGCCGAGTCCCTTGCTCCGTGCATCGGTGAGCGGATCGAAGGGTGACCCCGCCGTGGGCCCGTGCGGCGGCGCCTCACCCACATCATAGCTCGATGCACCCACGAACACACGCTTGTCCGGTTCGAGGCGCAGCGTCGAGCACAACCGTGGCGACTCCGACTGGGGAGAGCGTCCGGGATACCTTCGCCGGGCGTGCCTAGCGGCACTGAAGCCGAACTCCGCGTCGATCTCGACGGCGACCGGCCGCCGCAAGTCCGGCCAGGACGCGGCGACGTCACCGATGAGCTGCGTGCCGCGATCGATCCCTGCTGCGGCCGCGGCGATCGCCTGTAGGAGCGTCGTCTTGCATAGTCGGTTCTCGCCGACGATGACCGTCCACATGCGGGGCTCACCCGCGGCGTCCAGGAACGAGAGCCGCACGTCCCGCAGCAACTTGAGGTTCTGCACGCGGATGCTGCGCAAGTACATCGGACGGAGTGTACCTCGACTTCTCGCGCGAACGCTCCGCCCGTGCTCGCCGCCCCGCTACTTCCCCGAGGAACGCCGGCGATCGCCGCGCGGGTCCTTCCCCAGCTGCGGGTGCTCGTGCATGTACTTGAGGTAGCCCCAGTACGGACTCTCGCCCTCATCGACGCCCGTGCCGACCACTGCTGGACGAGGGCGGCCTCGGCGATCTCGAGCTCGCCGCGCTCGAGCGACGACGCGCGCGTCTGGGTGATGGTGCCGATCTCGCGGGACTTCGCGACCGGGGCCACCGCGGTGGTGCCGTCGTGCAGCGAGACCTCGACGCGCCGCGCCGCCGAGAACAGCTGGAAGTGCGTCATGCTCCGCGGGTTCGCGGCCATCGGATAGAAGCAGTACACGACGGTGCGCCCCGTCGTCGGCCATGTCGCCGGCAGCACCGGCGACGTCGTCCAGGTCTTGCACGTAGGAAGGACAAAGGGGTCCGTACTAAGCACGCAAGCTGTAGACCTACCGGGCGAGCTGGTGCTCGTTGACGTTCAAGCGGGCGGTGAGACGGTTAGACGGTTAGGGGTTTGCACCTGCGAACTGGGCGAGCGTGGTCGAGCCGTTCGCCGTCCGCGGCAGGCGATGAAGTGGACGTAAGAGACACCACGCGCACGACAACGATGGATGGGCGATGTAGGGGGCCTGGTTCGGGCGAGGAGGGGCGGGCCCGGCAGGCGAGCGTCGTGGTGAAGGCTCACGCGGGGCTGGACGCGCAGGGGACCGAGCCGGGCGGTAGGAACTGGCCAGGTCCGAACTGCCCGGAGGTCGGTCGCCCCGTCAGGTCCGCAGGCGTCATGCGAACAGAGCGTGCCGGGGTCGCGATTTCCGCGCCAGAGCTTGCCGGTTGGCTTGCGGTTTACTTGGTTCTGAGGGGGCGAGGGTCGGGAACGACCTAGTTCCGCGCATCACGTATCGGCCTCCGCGCGCAGGGCGGCAATGCAGTCGACGAACTCACGTGCGTCGGCCTCGTTGCGCGCATGATAGTTGAAGAGCCGCTCGCCGGCGCGGTCGAGCAGATGCACGCGCCACTGATTCTTGCGACCGTTGTGCAGCAGCGCCACGTCTGCGATGTCACGATAGGCGAGCGTACGCTGCCAGACACCACCCTCCCCGCCAACGAAGATCAATGTCACGATGCCGGGACCGAAGTCGATCTTTGCCGCTCTCGATCCTGCGAGACGGAGCAAGCGCTCGAACGTCTCGTGCGGAGAACTCAGCGACGTGAGCGACACGGTGTGCGGGACGTTCTTCCAGGAAGCCCGACACGCCGGCACGCCAACCGACAGAACCAAACAGAGCAAGATACGAACGTGTGTAGCAGTCATCTGGGGTCTCCGGTGTCTTGATGCCGCGGCACGCCAGACGATGCATCACGTGAGCGGTTAGCGGCTAGCAGCCCGTGGTGGAACGCGGGTGCGTGCAGAACGATGTCATGGCCATGCAGGCCAAGACGCGAGGCCGAGGCGTATCGGGAATACGGCGAGCGCTGAGCAACGCCGGCATGCATGGCCAGGGCGCCGTTATGCACGCACCCGCGTTCCACCACGGGCTGCTAGGGATTTGTACCTGCGAAGGGGGCGAGCGAGGTGGAGCCGTTCGCGGCAGGCGATGGCGTGGGGCGTAAGAGTCACTACGCGCAGGTGACCGACGGATGAGCGATATAGGGGCCGGGCTCGTGCGAGGAGGGCTGGGCCCGTCAGGCGAGCGTGGTGGTGAAGGTTCGGGCGGGGCTCGGCGCGCAGGGGACCGAGCCGGGCTCGTGCGAGGAGGGCTGGGCCCGTCAGGCGAGCGTGGTGGTGAAGGTTCGGGCGGGGCTCGGCGCGCAGGGGACCGAGCCGGCCGGGTCCGAACTGGCCGGAGGTCGGTGGCCCCCGTCAGGTCAGCAGGGCCCGCTCGCAGATCGAAATGCTTAACCGCCCCTGGCGCCCCGATTGGTTTTCGTGTATAAATCAGGAGTTGATGTGACGGTCGGGTGTAGATCTCAGGTGTTCGTCATGTGAAGTTCATGTTGGTGATCGTCACCACGAGCACACACTACGCCGCGATCATCTTCTCGCGCGCAAGGTTCAGGCTGTCAAGAAACGTGCTCATCGGGGTCTGGCCGAAGCACCACCGCCCCTGATGTGGCCGGTTCTCGTTGTACTCGCGGAGCCACGCGTCGAGGTCGTTCTGCAGGGTGTCGATTGTTGTGTAGAGCTTCTTGCGGAACGCCACCCGGTAGAACTCGTTGAGCACGGTCTTGTGGAACCGCTCGCAGATCCCGTTGGTCTGCGGATGGCGGACCTTGGTCTTGGTGTGCTCGATGTCTTCCACCGCGAGGTAGAGCTGGTACTCGTGCTGCTCGGGGTTCCCGCAATACTCGGTACCGCGATCCGTCAGCACCCGGCTGAGCTGGATCTTGAGCAGCAGCGAGAAGGCTGAGGGTCGCCGAGACGCTCGCCCGGCCCTCACCTCATCGTTTCCTTGCCCCGAATTGCTCATCGACGACGCAGCCCAGCCGCAGTCGTCGAGCGCCTCGAGGTTCTTCGCGAGCCGCTCCTTGGCGCTCGTCAGCCGCTTCTTGATCTCGTCGAGGTCGAGCGTCGACGTCGCCTTGTCGACGGCGTTGTCGGCCTTCTTGGCGACGTCCTTCGCCTTGTCCTGAGCTTCCTTGCATCCGATGAGGAGCGCGGCCATCACGACGATCACGCGCACCCGCGCATGCTACCGCGGGTCGGCCATCGCGATGTTCATGACGCAGTCCATGAACGCCTTGCACGACGTATCGGTCGCGAAGCACTTCTTGTACGCGTCGACCGTGCGCTGGTCCTTCGCGCACTGATCGCGGCCGTCCTTCTCGGGCGACGCGACCATCTTTTGCAGCTCCTTGCCCATGATCTCGCCGGTGCATTGCACGTAGCGGTCGTAGCCCTTCTGGCAGACCTCTTTGTTCTCCTTGCTGGGACCGCCGCAGGCAGCGCACAGGGCGATCGCGACGGTGACGGTGACGGCGAAGCGCGACATGGCCTTCGATATCACGCCCAGTGCGGTACACCCAAGGTGTTCATGTGGACCGCGGATAGATGCCATGGTGGCTGGGATGCAGTACGCATCCAAGCACCACGTGTCGCGGCCGATCCTGTCGGGCAGATCGCGGGGGTTGGCCGTCCGGCGGTCGGGAGAGCCTGTCCGCATGCGAGTTCGGCGAGCAGCACGGCCTGAAGTCGGCGCAGCGAGAAGAAGCAGGGCTCATGACCCGAGTCGTCCTTGACGACGTATGGGACTCGGCCCATACTCCTGCATGACGTGCCGACGGTCATCGAGGGAGACTTCGAGTGGGACTCGGCCAAGGCGGCGTCGAACCTCGAGAAGCACGGCGTCTCGTTCTTCGAGGCTGCGACCGTGTTCGCTGACCCGGTCGCGGTCTATCTCGACGATGGCTCCGGAACGGGCGTCATGGTCGTGATCGGCCAGTCGCTCCGCGATCGTCTGCTCTACGTCGTGCACATCGAGCGTGGCGACCGTGATCGAATCATCAGCGCGCGATCGGCCAGAGGCGGCGAGCGCGAAGTCTACGAAAGCGGGTGAGTGCCGTGGCGCAAACATCAAGAAAGCGGGTCGAGCCGGAGCCGGCAGAAGTGCGCGTCCTCGGTCGGGGACTTCGGGCTCGCCGTGGCGTCCATCTCACCTTGCGAACGGTGCGCGAAGCCGTGGGGAAGACCCAGGCCGACGTCGGGGAGGCCTCTCGAATCGACCAGGGCGACATCTCTCGGCTCGAGACACGCGGCACCTTGGACGACTGCCAGGTCGAAACGCTCCGCAGGTACGTCGTCGCGCTCGGCGGCGAGCTCGAGCTGGTCGCGGTGTTCGGCGACAGGAAGATCATCCTCACCGGCTCTTCCGCGCGCGACGTGGATCCGCCGTCCAACAAACCGTTGCAGCGGCGGGAGCCACGAGCTCGCGCTCGTGGCTCCCGCCGCTGAACACCTTTTCGTTGGACGGACAGTTGCACATCAAGAGTGCAGAATATCGACAAACGGACCCGAACCGCTCGGCGCGACTACCTCGATAGGCCCGAGCCGCCGCGGGTTTGAGCAAGATGTCGTTACAAAAGCGAACGGCTGCTGCAGCGCGGTCTCGATCCCAACCGCGCCGCCCGGCCGGCGAGGCCGCCCAATCGTTACTCGCGTGAGCAGTCGATCGTGTCGCCGTCCCGCGGGATCCTCACGCGCTCGAGCAGGCCTTGCGCGGCGAGCGATGCCGCGACGTCGGCGCGCGTCGCCGGGCAGTGGTTCAGCGCCTCAAGGTGGGTCGCCACGACGAGCCCGGGCGCGAGTCGGACGAACTCCGCGATTTCGGCGAGCGTCATGAGGATCGGCCGGCCGACGTCCATGCTCGCGCCGCCAGCATGCACGACGGCGACGTCGGGGCGATGCGTCGCGAGCACGTCGCGGACCTCGTCGGTCATCACCGTATCGCCGCTGAGGTACAGGCTCGGCTCGCCCGGAACCACGATCATGTATCCCACCCCGCGGCCCATCATCGCGCCGACGGCACCATGGCCGTGCTGCGCCGGCGTCGTTTGTATCGTACCGCCGAAGAACGCCCGCGGCTCCCCGGCCCGCAGCGCGATCGTGCGGATCTTACGCGCTACGAGGTGGCTCTCGTCCCCGCTCGAGCAGTACACCGGGACCTTATTCTGCTCGAGGAACGCCGCGCCAGCACCATCGAGGTGATCGGCGTGCCCACGCCGGCAGTGCGTGATGATGCCCAGCGTGATGCCTTGGAGGGCTGCGTCGGCCCCCGGCGGCAGCGGCACCGTGGGATTGCGGCGCGCAGCATGCCGCAGGAACGCGAACGGCATGATGCTGTGCGCGTCACCCAGCATCGGGTCGACCAGAATTCGCTGGCCGGCGATCTCGACGACGAGCGTAGCGTTTCTGAGCAGCTGGATCTTCAATCGGGCTCCGGGCCGCCACAAGACGGACGCAGCGTCACACCAGCGTATCGCGGGGCGGTTGGGGGTTTGTACCTGCGAACGGGGCGAGCGTGGTCGAGCCGTTCGCGGCAGGCGATGGAGTGGACGTAAGAGACACCACGCGCACGACAACGATGGATGGGCGATGTAGGGGGCCGGGTTCGGGCGAGGAGGGGCTGGCCCGGCAGGCGAGCGTCGTGGTGAAGGCTCACGCGGAGCTGGACGCGCAGGGGCACGCGGTCCACCAAGACCGCAGCACCTTCGGACATGCGGCGGCCCAGACACGAAGGACAAATGCCGCGGCTCTTGCACGCAAAACGGCGCGCGAAGTTGCTCCCCGCACCGGCGGCACGGAGCGAGCAGAAAGCCGTGTTCGAAGTCGCCACAGGTGACGAACGCTCGCAGTTCATCGAGGACGAACGCGGGCAGGTGGCCGTCATCTTCGCTCGTGCGCTCGATGAACGCGGGCAGATGCCGTCGCACGATCGCCACCGCATCGCAGCCGGCCGTACGTCGTGGCCGGTACGCGGGTGCGCTCGAGCACTCGGGCATCGCCCGTCACCCACTTACGACCGATGGGCCGGCCAGAAGTGGCCGTGGGCGGCGAAGTCCACGTCTGGGTCGAGTCCGCCGACGCAGCGAGCGGCTGCGGCACCTATCGCATCCGCTGGACCTCCCGGGCTTGAGACTGGGCCGTGGCGGATGGGCAGGCCGGCGGACTACGACGGGCCATGGGTTACCCGAGGATCATTGGTTGGTTGGGATCGCTGGCATTTGGCTTGGTCGCGTGCAATGGCGGGGGCGGCGGATCCGCGACCTCCGATGACGCGTCGTCGGACGGAGACGGCACCGGCCCGACCACGCAGTCGGGCACTTACGCCACCGACGACTCGGGCGACGGCACCGGCGGGCCCGGCGACGGCTCGGACGACACGGCGGATGACACGTCGAGCGACGACACGGCGACCACGGACGATCCCGCGTGTCAGACGGCGCTCGGATCCGATCCTGCGCCGAGGTTCGAACGACCGCATGGGCTGTTCACGCTGCGCGTGAGCCCCGGCTACACGGGCTTCGGTGGACACGTCACCACCTCGGCCCCGACGGAGTTCCACGAGGAGACCGAGCGGGAGGGCCAGTGTCGCTTGCTGCAGTTCGAGGCGACCAGCTGCACGCCCGAGTGCCTGCCGCCGTCGGTCTGCATCGATGAAGCCTGCGTGACACCGCCGGCCCTCGCGAACGTCGGCGACCTCGTGATCGAGGGCGTCGGCGACGGACCACACGCGGTCGCCGACGACGGGTTCCACAACTACTACTGGGAACAGGTCGGCGACCCCGTGATCGACATGCCGCGCCTGGTCGCGAGCGGCGACGAGGTGCCGCCCTTCGATCTGTCGGTGTGTCCGACGAACGCGCCGACGCCGGTCGACGACTGGTCGGCGCTCCTCGCCGCCCGGGCCGACGGCGAGTCGGTGACGCTGACGTGGTCCGACCCGATTCCCACGGCGCGGATCTACCTCCGCATGACCACGGGCATCGGCACCCACGGTGGCATCTCACCCGCAGAGATCGAGTGCGAGGGGCCCGACGTCGGCATGCTCGAGCTGCCCGGCGCTTTCCTCGACACGCTGTACAGCGATGGCTGGGGCTGCGGCGAGTGCGGAGGCAACGACCTCATCCGCTACCACGGCGACCAGACCGAGGGCGACGCGCCGGTCCAGTTCCGCAGCGCCGCGGTGGCGAGCTTCTGGCACATCCCGGGGCTTGGCGGCGGCTAAGCGAGTGTCCCCCGCCGGCGTGGCACGGCATGTCCTCGGATGGACCACACACGGACGACGTCGAGATCGCGAAGAGCACGACCGCCCAGCTGAGCTGCGCCCGATCGGCGCGAGCGTGCTCGAGCATCCTGCGGTTAGAGCGCCGACCGGTTTGAGTTGTCGTGCTGTGCGGCATTGGCGAGCACCTGTTGCTGCACGACGAGTTCGGCCCGAGTGACTTCGAGGTTCATGACGGCGGCGTGGCGTCGAACGTCGAATGTGTTCTTGCGCGTGCTGAGGTAGTGGGCGTTGTTGGATTGCCGCTGGCTGAGATGGGCAAGCCTGTGTTCGACCTCGACGCGCTCACGCAGCTTCTCGCGACCGCGACGCATGTGCCTGCACGGCGAAACCGTTCTCGCAGTTCTTGGGCGGGTGGATCTGCAACTGTCGACCACGCCCGCGTCGCTTGCCCGTGCACTTCGCTCGATGAGGGCACCGATCGCAGACGCGGGCGTTGAACTCGGTGATCTTGCCGAGCTGGTAGCCCTCCGTCTCGCCCGCAGGGCACGTCACGGTCTTCGCGCGAGGGGCGATCCGGTCGCGGCCGACGTCGGCGGTGAGTGACCGGGCAGCCGAGGTCTACCCCTTGGGCCTCGCGTGTGCGCCCGCGCGCTCGGGCGGCGCAGAGGCGCGGACGATGCGGGCGTAGATCTCCGCGCGCGGACAACCGCCAGCGATCATCGCCTGGGCCATCTCACGCTCCTCCGCAAGGATGGCCTGGAGTTTGTCAGGCGGCAGTGCGCCCGAGAACCCCCGACCGTTGACGAAGAACGCCGGCGTACCACGGACGCCGCGGGCCTGGCCAAACGCAATGTCGGCCTTCACGCGCGCAGCCGTGGCCGGATCGGCGAGCAGGGCGGAAAACGCCGCTGTGTCGAGCCCGAGCGCGGCGGCGTGCTCGACCACGTCATCTTCGTCCATCGCGTGGCGCTGCGCGAACAGAGTGTCGTGCATCGCCCAGAATCGGTCCTGCGCCTTGGCGGCGATCGCCGCCCGTGCACCGATCTCGGCATCGGGGTGCATGGGCAGCGGAAACTGCTTGAACACGAGGCGGACGTCGTCCGGGTACGCCTTGATGAGTTCCTCGAGCGTCTGGGCGAACTGCCCACAAAACGGGCACTGAAAGTCGGAGAACTCAACGATCGTCACGAGCGGCTCGGATGCGCCGCGGACGGGATCGTCGGCCTCGTAAGGCACGGCAACGCGGGCCTCCAGCTTGTCTACGGCGCTACCGAAGCGGTCGTCGACCTCCTCGGCGCGCGGGGTTGCGCGGGCATAGGTGGGATCGGCCTCGCTCGTTCCGCGGGTCTTGTTGCACGCGGCAGCGAGCAGCAAGAGGGCACACGAGATGACGCGGTGGTTCATGGGGTGCCCTCGCGGTTGGGGAACTGCTCGGGGCCGAAGGCCTCGGCCATGATCGCAGCGAACACCCCCGCCTTCGGGGTGCCGGCGGCGATCTTGTTCTTGGCGTAGGCCAGCTCCTCATCGACGACGGTCGTAAGCTGGCCGGGCTTGAAACCACCGACGTAGCGACCGTTGACGAAGAAGCCGGGCGTCCCATCGACACCCACGGCATTCGCCATCTTGACATCGTTCGCGACCGCGGCCGCGGTGCTGTCGCTGTCGAGCTCGCGCAAGAACGCGGCCTCGTCCATCCCGAGCTCGCCCACCCAACGCACGAACTCGCTGCGACCGAGCGAGCCCTCGTGGGCAAGCAAGCGATCGTGAAACTCCCAGAACTTGCCCTGCTTGCTGGCCGCGAGCGCCGCCTTCGCCGCGCCCTCAGCTGCCGGGTGGATCTCGAGCGGAAGCTCGCGCACGGCCAGGGCCACGTCCCCGCCATGACGCGTCAACAGCGGCTCCAACTCTTCGCGCCAGGCCCGGCGACAAAACGGGCACTGGAAATCGACGAAGGCGACGATCACTACGGGCGCATCGGAGTTGCCGCGCACGCCCGGCGGGCCCGGCTCGACGCGATAGCGGCGATCGGGGGCCGGCGGGACAAGCCTGGGCGACGCGTCCGCCTTGGCCTTGGCTTCAGCCAATTTGGCGCGCAGTTCCTCGGCCTGCGGCGCGGCCACGGGGGCATTCGAGGCGTTGTGAATGATCGTCGCGTACAATTCGGCCCGGGGCACGCCGTCGTCGAGCATCTGCCGCGCCCGTTTGATCTCTTCGTCGACGATCCCGTGCAGCGTGTTCTCATCGATGAAGCCGGCGATATAGAGCCCGTTGACGAACGTCGCGGGCAACCCGGTGATGCCGAGCGCGACCGCCTGTCGGCGATCGCGGATCCGTCTCGACGCCTGGGCGCCGGTGTCGAGATCGTCGAGAAACTGTGGGACATCGAGACCGATCGTCTCCGCGTGGGCGCGCAGGCTCGGGCGATCGAAGTTCCCGCCCTGGGCGAAGAGCCGCGCGTGCATCTCCCAGAACTTGCCCTGGGCGCCGGCCGCGAACGCGGCTTCGGCAGCCTGCTCGCCGCGGGCAAACCCGGGCACGGTGTACGCGCGATACACCACCCGCAGATCGTCACCGTACTTCGACGACATATGATCGAGAACGCCTTGCAGGCGCCCGCACGGCGGACATGCGAAGTCCGTGAACGACACGATCGTCACCAGCGGGGCGTCGCCGCCCTTGGCATAGTCGTCGGCCGCCAGCTCGACACGGAAGCGCTCCGCGTCGATGCGGATCCCCGGCGGAGCGCGCTCGGGATCATCTTTGACGCACGCCGCCGGCGCGGCGAGTAAGACACTCAGAATGACGGCGCAGGTGCGCGGGAATGCGAGGGTCATTGTCCGAGGCGCGCGCGCCGCGGAGGGACACAGCGCCCGCCGAGACTACCAGATACACCGCCGCGCGGCGGCCCAGCAGACCCCAGGGCACGAGCCCAGCGGCTACGGGCAGTCGCTTGGCACGTCGCGCCTGAACGCCCTACCGCTCTGGAACGGCATGAGGTGCGTGTGACCGCCGTAGGGACCGTACGTAAAGAGGTTGGAGCCGTCGACCAACGTCGTGCCCGCGACTGCCGGGCAGCCATTGAGGCACGTCCAGTTACCACCGCCGTACGTCCACGACGACTCCGGAAGCGGGAAATACTGGGTGTTGATCGATCGCACGCCGGTGCTCTCGGGGTCAACGCCCGGCTCGGCGTCGAGGACAGCCTCATAGGTGTCGCGAACGATCACCACCGGATCCGTCTCGCCCGCCGGAATGGCGTGGAGCTCGGCCTCGCCGTGCCACGTCCCGCCGAGATAGCTGCCGGCTTGGGTGAGGCGAAGGTACGAAACCCCGAGGTACGGCGTGGTCTCGACGACCCGCGCAGGTGCGCCGAGGGCGAGGTACGCGGTGCCGCTGTTGCCTTGCAGCGAGAAGCTCAGGCGCAATCGGAAGGGCGGAGGGAACGCTTCTCCGAGTACGGCCTCCGTGTCCCACGGCAGCTGGCGATCCCACTGCTCGACGTGCATCACCACCTGCGCGCCCTCGACCCAGAGGTAGCCCGCGGCTACAGTCGACTGCGAGCAATCGGCGCTCGTCTCGGTCCAGACGAAGTTACCGACATCGTCAATGTCGAGCACCGAGTCGAATCCGGTCGCCGGATCCCAGTTCAGGTTCCACGACCCGACAAGATCGAGATCGAGAATGTTGCTGCCGAACGGGGGGGCATCGGGAAAGCCACCGCCGCCGGTGCTCGCATCGGTGGTGCCGGTGCTCGCATCCGTCGTCGAGCCGGTCGCATCGGTGGTGGTGGCACCGCTTGTGCTCGTGACGTCCGTCGTCTCGCTGGGGCCGCTCGAGCTGGTCGCATCGGTGGTTGTGCCCGGACCGTTGCTGCTTGAGCCCGTGCTCACGTCACCGGTGACGCTGCCCTCGCTGCTCGACACGACGCCGCTGGTCGCATTGGTGGTCGGCTCGTCGGTGGTCAGCTCGCTGCTCGTTACGCTCGTCCCCACGGTCGTTGGGTTGCCGGTGACTTCGTCGCTCGGGAACGTGTCCACCGCCGAAGTGAAGACCGAAGAATCGCTGCTTGCCACGCCCGTCGTGGTCGAGCCGTCGGTCGTGGCGACGCTGGTGTTGTCATCACCGCACGCGGCCGTAAGCATCGCCGCGAGGGACAAGTGGAGCTTGCTGCGCATACCCGTGGCCATGGTAGGAACGTGGCTGGTTCGTGTCGGCTCGATCATCGAGTTTCCGCCCAGCCCCCAGCATCGACCGCAGTCGGCGCAGACAAAGGGTCGAAGTGGGACGGCGCAGGGGTCCAGGGGCCGGGGAGCCCGGTCCCCTGGACGCTGTTCGCGCAGTGATAGCATCGGCCCCAATGACCACCCCCCTTCGCCGCCAGGCGGCCGAGACCATCGCCGCCGCCCTTGACCACGATGCGCCGCTGGGTGCGCAGGAGGTGATGGACCTGCTCGCAATTCCCCCTGATCGCAGCCTGGGGGACCTCGCGTTTCCCTGCTTCAAGCTGGCCAAGGCCCTGCGCACACCCCCGCCGAAGATCGCGGCCGATCTCGCCGGCAGGCTTGCCCACTCGGCGATCTTCGCCGAAGCGACCGCGGCGGGTGGTTACGTCAACCTCCGTCTCGCGCTTGGTGCGGCCGCGGCCCTCGTGTTGCCGGAGATGGTCGACGGCCTCCCAGAGCCGACTGCGAACCGCAGCGAGCGCGTGATGGTCGAGTATTCGCAGCCCAACACCCACAAGGCGTTTCACGTCGGACATATGCGCAACCTCTGCCTCGGCGATGCCCTCGTCCGGCTGTTGCGGGCCGACGGGTATGAGGTCATCGCCGCCAACTACTTCGGCGACGTCGGGGCTCACATCTCGAAGTGCCTGTGGTGGTATCTCGACCGCCTGACCGACGCCGAACGTGTGCCGCCCGCAAGCGGACGCGGTGAGTGGCTCGGAGAGCTCTATTCCTCCGCCAGCAACCAACTCGACGCGTGGGAGGAGGCGGCGAAAACCGGCGATGAGACCGCGGCCGCGCAGCTCGCCCAGGCGCGTGCGCGAACCACCGAAATCCTGCTCGCCCTCGAGGCTCGCGAGCCGGCAATGACCGCCGAATGGCAGAAGACCCGCGCCTGGTCGCTCGATGAGTTCGCCGAGATCTACCACTGGTGCGGTGTCCAGTTCGACCATCTGTTTTATGAAAGCGAGGTCGACGAGGCGGGGCTGCGAATCGTCGAGGAATACCTCGCCAAGGGTGTCTTCAGCGAAAGCGACGGCGCGGTCGGGGTGATCAACGAAGAAGTCAAGCACATGCCCTTCTTCATGCTGCGCAAGCGCGATGGCACCAGCTTGTACAGCACCAAGGACCTCGCGTTGGCGCGGCGGAAGTTCGATGAACACCGCATCGATCGCTCGATCTACGTCGTCGATTCGCGCCAGAGCGACCACTTTCGCCACGTGTTTCTGACCCTAAAGAAGATGGGGTTCACCCAAGCTGACGCCTGCCACCACGTGCCGTACGAGATGGTGGAGCTCCCGAGCGGTCCGATGGCGGGACGCAAGGGCAACGTCGTGTTGTTTCGCGCCTTGCGCGAGAACATGGTCGCGCACGTCGTTGACAACTACCTAGCCAAGTACCGCGGCGAGTGGTCCGACGCCGAGATCGGGCGATGCGCCCACCAGCTCGCCCTGGGCGCGATCAAGTACGGGATGCTTGCCCGCGACGTAAACCAGAAGATCGTCTTCGACATGGCGGCCTGGCTCGAGCTCGAGGGCAACACCGGTCCGTACATTCAGTACGCGACGGCGCGCGCCGGGTCGATCCTTCGCAAAGTCGACGAGGCCGGCGTGAAGGTGCCGTCGCTTGCCGACCGCTCGCACGCCGCGGAACTGCTGGCGGCCTTGGCCGAGCCCGAGGAGCGCGAGCTCGTGACCGCGCTCGATGGCCTCCGACCGGCGGTGATCCAAGCCGCGCGCAGCCTCCGACCGTCGCTTTTGTGCAGCGAGCTGTTCGAGCTCGCCAAGGCGACCAACCGTTTCATGACCTCAAAGAACTGCCGCGTCGTGCAGAGCGACGGCAACGTGCGTTTGGCGAGGGTGGCCCTGGTCGCGGCGGCCGCTAGCGCGTTGCGCTGGGGCCTCGGGCGGCTCGGGATCGAGGCCCCCGCACGCATGTGATACGCCCGCGATCGCGCCAGCCCCCTGGCGAAACGCCGTGAGATCGCGCAATCGTGCGACCACCGCGAGCGCGGCGCAGTCGTGCTAACCGAGCCTGACATGGACGACGCGCACACGCCTGTCATCGTCGACGCTCTCCGCACGCCGATCGGTCGCCTGCGCGGGCAACTCGCGTCGTTGCGCGCCGACGACCTTGCCGCCATCGTCGTTCGCCGACTTGCCGAGCGTCACCCCGCGGCGATGGAGCAGCTCGAGGACGTCTACTTCGGGGCGGCGAACCAAGCTGGCGAGGACAATCGCAACGTCGCGCGCATGGCCGCGCTCCTGGCCGGGCTACCGGTCGACGTCCCCGGCGTTACCGTCAACCGGTTGTGCGGCTCGGGAATGGAGGCGGTGATCCAAGCGGCCAAGAGCGTGATCGCCGGTGAAGGTAAGGTCTACATCGCCGGCGGCGTCGAGAACATGACGCGCGCGCCGTTCGTGATGCCGAAGGCAGAGGAGGCATTTGCGCGCAAGGCCGAGCTCTTCGACACCGCCCTTGGTTGGCGGATGATCAACCCGGCGATGCAGCGCCTATACCCGGTCGAAACCCTGGGCGAGACGGCGGAGAACGTGGCGGAACGCTACGATGTGAGCCGAGAGGACCAGGACGCGTGGGCCTACAACTCGCACCAACGCGCCGCGTTCGCCCAAGACGAAGGCTGGTTCGACGACGAAATCGTGCCCGTCGAGGTCCCCCGGGACCGCGATGCCGAACCCGTGCGGATCACCAGCGACGAGGGTGTACGACGGGACACAAGCATGGCGAAGCTGGCCAAGCTTGCTCCGGCATTCCGCAAGGGCGGCAGCGTGACCGCCGGAAACAGCTCTTCGCTCAACGACGGCGCCGCGGCAGTGCTGGTGACGTCGATGGCCGAGGCCCGCGCACTGGACATCCGGCCGCTGGCACGGATCGTCGCGTGGGGCCACGCCGGCGTCCACCCTGGTGTGATGGGAATCGGGCCGATCCCGGCCAGTCGAAAGGCCATGGAGCGCGCACAACTCACCACTGCGCAGATCGACATGGTCGAGCTGAACGAGGCGTTCGCCAGTCAGGCGCTCGCCTCGTTGCGGGCGCTGGAGCTCGATCCGGCGCGCGTCAACGTACAAGGCGGAGCCATCGCCCTCGGTCACCCGCTCGGATGCTCTGGGGCCCGCATTCTCACCACCTTGGTGCATGGACTCGCCCGTACGCGCGGCCGCTTTGGCCTGGCGACAATGTGCATCGGGGTCGGCCAGGGGATCGCGTGCGTGGTCGAACGGCTGTAGAGTTGGAGCATGCTCCTGCGTGCGACGATCGCGCTCGCTGCGATCTTTGGTCTCGGGTCCTGCACCGGCGACGACGATGGGGAGACGGCGAATACCGCCGCGTCCGCGGAGGGGAAGGACGACACCTCGGCCGACGGGAGCGGGGCATCGGGGGCACGGGGCTGCGCGGCCA
>CADEGN010000002.1:34009-70751 GCA_902826865.1 uncultured Myxococcales bacterium | reverse complement strand
CACCGACGGCATGACCAATCCGCTGCAGGAGACGTGGGGCGCTGCGTGCTCCCAAGACGCAGAGTGCGTGACGCTCCTTGGCGCCGGGGCGGTGTGCCTGCACCAAGCCGTCATCTTCGAACTTCCGCTCGGCTATTGCAGTAAGCCGTGCGCCCTCCCCGATGGCGACACGCGGGTTGTGCCCGATGATCCGATGTGCGATCCCGCCGGCGGCGTCGCCTGCCTCGGCGTCATGGGCACGTTCGAGTACTGCGCGCTTATTTGCAGCGACGACGCGCAGTGCAACCGTGACGGGTACATCTGCCGCCAGATGCCGGCGATTTCGCAGGCCAGCGATCCCTCCTTTTGTCTCATGCCCGACTGCTGCGAAGGCACCTGCAGCGATCCAGGAGACTGATCCGGCGTGCTCTCGCCTACTCTGCTCAGCGGCGCCATGGGTACCGAGCTTGTCCGGCGCGGACACGAGCTCGCCCCGCCGCAGTGGAGTGCGGCGGCACTCGAGACTGCCCCCGAGCTCGTCCGGGAGATTCATCGCGAGTACCTCCGCGCGGGCGCGCGGGTGCTCACGGCAAACACGACGTGCCTACATCGCCACTACGTCGGGGATCGCGTCGAAGACCTGGCCGCGGTGGCGGTCAGCCTCGCGCGCGCGGCCGCGACCGAGGTGCGCGGCGTCGCCGTGGCAGGTGCCGTCGCCATGCTTCCGCGGGAGATCCCCGCCGACCTCCGCCGGCCGCAGTACGCCGAAACCGCCCGGGCTTTGGTCGCCGCGGGCGTGGATGTACTTCTGTTCGAGTCGTTCGTCGATCCCGATGAGCTCGCACGCGCGTTGTCGGTCTGCGGTGAGATCCCGTGCACCCGCTGGGCCAGCCTCGTCGCGCGCCGCGGTGGACAATCGCTCTCCGGCGTGCCCATCGAACGCGCGGCCAATCTTCC
Organism: uncultured Myxococcales bacterium; assembly: GCA_902826865.1. GTDB lineage: Bacteria > Myxococcota_A > Polyangia > Nannocystales > Nannocystaceae > Xiheibacterium. The sequence continues at coordinate 69,815 of CADEGN010000002.1, read as the reverse complement.
GGTGTCTCTGTTGGCCGTGCACTGCTGCGATCTCGCCGCCACCGACGACGCCCTCGCCCGCCTGCGCCAGGCAGCACCCGAGCTCGAGCTTGGCGCGTATCCCGGTCGCAGCGCCGGCCTTGCCGACGAGGTGTTCGCAGCACGGCTGACGGAGATCGCGGACCACCGCCGCCTGTCGCTCCTGGGCGGCTGCTGCGGGACGACCCCAGAGACGATCGCCGCGATCTCTCGCATCCTCACTGCGGCCAGATAGCCCCACCCCGGGGCGTTCGCGGCGCGAGGCCCGCGTCCTTGGAAAACCGCAACCCGCGCCGCGAAACCACCCCAACCGGGGGACCGGACGCGTGCGCGCGCCCATCGCAACGTTTCCCCACCCCGCGACCGTAACGCCGCGGCACGATTGGGCACCGGAAGATCACTAGTGGAGGAAACCAGCGCACCGTACCCGCGAACCGCGATCGCGCCCGCGGGTGGGCCCGAGATCGACCGCGACGCCCGCGAGCTGCTCGAACGGGCGATGCGGGGGGATCGACGCGCCTGGGCGCGACTGTACCCGACCCTCTTCGATCGGATCTTCCGCGACGTCGCTTACCTCGTCGGTGCCTGCCCCGTCGCGGAAGAAATCGTCCAAGAGACCTTTGCGATCGCGCTAAAGAGCCTAGACAGATTCGATCAACGCGCGAGCGTCGTGGGATGGCTGGGCGGCATCGCTCGCAACCTTGCGCGCCGGCACTGGCGGAGCTCTTCGCGTCGCAGCCGCGCCTATGATCGGCTCGAGCAAACCCCGTTGGCGCCAACGACCGCTGAGGATCCCGAGCACGTTCATCTGCGCGAGCGTCGGGCGGATGTGCTCTCCGACGTGCTGACGACGTTGCCCGATCACCTACGCGAAGCGTTTGTGCTGTGTGACGTTCAGGGTCTGAGCGCCGCGGATGCGAGCGAGTGCCTCGGCACGACGGTTGGTAATGTCCGCGTGCGGGCATCGCGGGCCCGCGCACTCATCCGCGGCGAGCTCCAACGGCGGGGTTGGATCGGAGCCGAAGCGCCATGAGCGAGGAGCGTGACGACGAGCTCGCGCCGTGGTGCGCCGCCCTGGCCGCGCGCAGGGAAAACGACATCGCCCGCTACGCGGCGGTGCCTGACTTCGAGGATGTCCTGGCGCGAATGCAGCAGCCCGGCGACGGATCCGCGCTTCCAGAATCATTCGGTGAGCCGATCCCCGGCGGTCTCGGCGAAGCCGACGTCGTCCCATTGGCGCGGGCGCGGGCCCTGTCTAGCACCGCCGATCCAGCGCTTGCACCGTTCGTCGATGCTTTACGCGAGCGCGTTGAGCATGGATTGCGCGAGCACGCCCTGGCGGCGATCCCAAGCCTGCCCGCAGCCGCCGGCCAGAAACACCTGCGCTGGGCCGTAGGAGCCATCCTTGCCGTGGCGGCCGCGGGTGTACTGTGGCTTGCCGCCGCGCCGCTCCTGATCACGCGCGACCATGAACGTCCGGCGAATGAGGCGGTTCAATCGTTGGGTACCGCGACGGACTCGCCCGCAGGCGAGGCTCAGATCGTGACGCCGAAGCCGTCGCGACCCAGGCCGGCCACCGACGACGCAGCTGTGCCGGAGACACCAACCGCGCCACCGGAACGCCCGAGTCCACCCACACGCTCGCACGCCCAGCGATCCGACGACCTCGACGCGCTGGAACGCGAGGCCGACACCGCTTGGCCGCCGGCGACCTCGAACAGGCCGAGCGCGCGCTGCGACGCGTGATCGGCATCGGCGGGCGCAGCCACCGCGTCGAGCTCGCGTACGGGGACCTGTTCGCGCTTAGCAGGCAACGACACGGGGAAGAGAGGCAGCGCGCAACTTGGCGGGAGTACCTGCGCAAGTTCCCCCGAGGGCGCTTTGCCGATGACGCTCGCGCCGGAATCTGCCGCAGCGACAAGGCCGAGATCGCCAGGGAGTGCTGGCGCGGCTACATCGAATCCCATCCCGATGGTTCGCACGTCGCCGAAGCGCGGCGTCGACTCGCCGGCGAGGGCGGGCGGTGAGCCGGACGCCGGCTGCACTCTTTTTCTTGGCGCTGCTCGGGGCCTGCGCGCTCGAGTACACCGTCCCGCAGGACGAAGGTGGCAGCGGTGCGTGCGGTCCCGCGAACGAGCTCTGTGGCGCGCTGTGCGTCGATCTTCTCAGCGACGTTGACCACTGCGGCGCGTGCGGCCGCGCGTGTGCCTCCGACGAGGCCTGCCTCGCGGGTCAGTGCGGCGATACATGCGAGACCGGCGGCGAAGTCTGCGACCAGGCGTGCACACCGACGGAGTCCGATCACGACAATTGCGGGCAATGCGGTCGCGCGTGCAGCGACGACCAGCTCTGCGTCGGCGGCGAGTGCACCTCCAACTGCGGTGGAGGGCTGAGCGTCTGCGACGGCAGCTGCGTCGACCTTGGCGGCGATGAGGCGCACTGTGGTGACTGCAACCGTGAGTGTGCGTCGGACGAGTTCTGCCTGGGGGGAATTTGCTCGAATCTCGACTGCCCTGGCCAAACCGCGTGCGGTCCGATCTGCGTCGACACGGCCAGCAATCCGGAGCATTGCACCGGCTGCGACAGCCCGTGCCAATCGTGGGAATCGTGCGTCGCCGGCGGGTGCGTGGCCGACTGCGTCGATTCGTGCTCGCCGGGCGAGGTGTGCATGGACGGTGAGTGCAGCTGCCGCTTGGATACCGAGCGCTGCAGCGGAGACTGTGTCAACACGCGCGCATCGGCCGAACACTGTGGCGAGTGCGGCAACGACTGCGGCACCAACCCGTGCGGGGATTCCGAGTGCCAAGCGCCCGGTTGCCCCGGCTTCCCCGACGTGTGCGATGATGGCTGCACGGACGTGATGGTGGATCCCTTCAACTGCGGCTATTGCGGCCACATCTGCCACCCGACGTTGGTCTGCGTCGCTGGTCTCTGCGTTCTGCCGTGATTGTGCTCGGCGTAGCCGCCACGCTCTTGCTCACCGCCGTCGCACCGACCTCGGCCGACGTGCCGCCGTCGCCCGACGTAGAGCAGCCCGTGACCACGCGGGCAACTCGGCCGATCGTCATCCAGCACCTCGGGTTGGACGTCGAGGGTTTCACCGCGGCGCTGAGGTTGCGCCTACCGACCCACCCACTCATCGCCGTCAAGGGCCCCCGGCCCAAGCTCTTCGATTTCGTGATCATCGATCGCGTCTCGCCCGAGAGAACCGACATCTCGCTCATCACCCATGAGGGCGCGGCCTACGACCGCAGAATCGAGGTCGAAGAGGCACAGATGGTTCGCACGGTCGCCAGTACGCTCGCGACCTTGGTGTCTTCGATCGAAGCCGGCGACGTGCTACCCGATCGCACCAGCGTCCCGATCCCACCTCCGCCCCAACCGCAACCGCAACCGCCGCCAGCGCCGAAGGCCACCCCGAAGCCCACGCCAGTGGCGCCTGTGCCCGCGCCACCGCCGCGGCTCGAGCTGAGCCCCACGGTCGACGGCGCTGCCATTGTCGGCGTGGCTCCGCAGACCGGTGCCTCATCGTTGGCGGCCGGCGGGGGCCAGCTGGGTATCGATGCGCGTTGGCGAAACGGTACGGTGGCGACGTTGGGCGTGCGCGCGGCCGGACGCGCGGCGGGGGGCCTATCGCTGGTGCGCGTGCGGATCGCCGTGGGCGCAGGCTACGCCGCACGCTGGACCAACTTCGAGCTGGTCAGCACCGCGGCAGCGACGATCGAGCCGTGGACGGTGGCCCAGGGGAGCGAGCGTGCACGGCTCGAGCTCGGACGTCGCGCGGCCGCCACGTACCCCTTGGTCGGCGGCCTCATTCGCGTGTCGCCGGGGGTTCGTTTGGTGCCCAGAGGACGCAGCGAGATCACCCTCCGCCTCGGCGCCCGAATCGAGGCGGCCGGCAGCTTCGTCACCCAAGATGGTGCCCGCACCGCCGACGTCGGCGCCGAACGTACGACCGGGGTGCGCACGCCGTTGCTCCGCGCTGGCGGCTTCGAGCTCGCCATCGGGTTCGAGCTCGCGGCGTGGTTCGGCGTCCGCGATCGTCGCGGCTCACGCTGAGGACAAAGACGCGGGCTGCCCCCCGCTAGAGCGCCGGTTTGCGCGTTCGCCGAGCGAGTCGCACGACAGACATGGCAAGGAGTATCGTCGCGCGGCCCATGAAGAAGGTCCGCCGCAAGGACGCCCTCGAGTATCACGCGACAGGTCGACCCGGAAAGATACAGGTCGTCGCAACCAAACCTCTCACGAGCCAACGCGACCTCTCGCTCGCGTACTCGCCTGGCGTTGCCGAGCCGTGCCTGGCAATCGCTGACGATCCGGCGATGGCGCACCGCTATACGGCGCGCGGCAACCTTGTTGCCGTGATCACCAACGGGACCGCGGTGCTCGGACTCGGCAACATCGGCCCTCTCGCCGCCAAGCCGGTGATGGAGGGCAAGGGCGTGCTGTTCAAGAAGTTCGCCGACATCGACGTGTTCGATATCGAAGTCGACGCATCCGATCCCGACAAGTTCGTCGAAGTCGTGGCTGCGCTGGAGCCGACCTTCGGCGGGATCAACCTCGAAGACATCAAGGCACCGGAGTCGTTCTACATCGAGGAACAGCTGCGCGCGCGGATGAAGATCCCCGTGTTTCACGACGATCAGCACGGAACCGCGATCATCTCCGGCGCCGCCTTGCTCAACGCGGCGGTTCTGCAGGAGAAAAACCTGGCCGAACTCAAGGTCGTGGTCAGCGGCGCGGGCGCCTCTGCGATCGCATGCGCGCGGTTCTTTGTCGGCCTCGGCGTCAGCCGGCGCAACATCGTGATGGTCGACTCGATGGGGGTAATCCACCTCGGCCGTCCCGACCTGACGCCGGTCAAGCGCGAGTTCGCCTCCGAGACGGAGGCGCGCTCGCTCGCTGAAGCGCTCCGCGGCGCCGACATGTTCCTCGGCCTGTCCAAAGGCGGGCTCGTCACCGGGGCGATGGTCGAGGCGATGGCACCGCGGCCGATCATCTTCGCCCTCGCCAACCCCGATCCCGAAATCCCCTACGACGAAGCAAAGCTCGCCCGCCCCGACGCCATCGTCGCGACCGGGCGCAGCGACTACGACAACCAGGTCAACAACGTGCTCGGTTTTCCCGGCGTGTTTCGCGGCGCCCTCGATGTTCGCGCCACGCGGGTAAGCGAAGAGATGAAAATCGCGGCGGCCCACGCCCTCGCCGACCTTGCTCGCCGCGACGTGCCCCACGAGGTCTCCCGCGCGTACGGCACCGAGTTTCACTTCGGCCCCAGCTACATCATCCCCAAGCCGTTCGATCCGCGCGTGCTGTACTGGGTCGCGCCGGCGGTGGCACGCGCGGCGATCGAATCCGGCGCCGCCTCTGGTCCGCTCGATGAGCGCGCATACGTTGAGCACCTCCGCGGATTGCTCGGTCAATCGAGCGCAATCGTGCGTAAGTTCGTCCGCCGCGCCGCTACAGATCCAAAGCGCGTGGTCTTCCCCGAGGCTGAGGATCCGCGCATCCTCCAGGCCGCCTCGATCTTGCTCGACGAACACGTGGCCAAGCCCGTGCTACTCGGCTCGCGCCAGACGATCGAGAGCGTCGCGCGCACGCGCGAGATCGACATCGACCTCTCACGCTGCGACATTGTCGATCCCGCGACGGATGGGGCTCTGACTAGCTACGCGACGGTTTTGTACGAACACCGCCAACGCAGGGGCATGGGGCGCCGATCGGCGTTGAAGCTCATGCGCGATCGCAACGTGTTCGGGATGATGATGGTTCGCCAGGGCCGGGCCGACGCTGCGGTCACCGGGCTGCTCTCGCCGTACTCCGAGACCGTACGCCCGGCCCTCGACATCGTTGGTCTTGCGCCGGGGGTCCGGCGAGCCGCGGGCATGTACCTCATGCTCCACCATCAACGCGGGATCCTCTTCTTTGGCGACACCACGATGAACGTGCAGCCCGACGCGGAGACCCTCGCCGACATCGCCGAGCTCGTCGCCGACGCGGCGCGCACCTTCGAATCTGAGCCGCGGGTAGTCATGCTGAGCATGTCGAACTTCGGCAGCGTCCAACACCCTGAGGCAGCCAAGTGCTCACGCGCGGTCGAGATCCTCCGTGCGCGGCGACCCGACCTCGAGGTCGAAGGCGAAATGCAGGGCAACGTCGCGGTGGACTACGCCCTGCAACAGCGCACGTTCCCGTTCTCGCGCATGAGCGGGCCGGCCAATGTCCTGATCTTCCCCAACCTCGATGCCGGCAACGTCGCCTACAAGCTCGTCCGCGAACTCGGGGGCGTAATCAGCGTGGGTCCGGTGCTGCTCGGGATGGCTCGGCCCATCACCGTGCTTGAGCGCGACTGCGAGGTCGACACGATCGTATTGATGACCGCGCTGACAGTGGTCGACGCCCAGGAACACGCGCGACGGGCTGCTGCAGCGGCGGAGTGACGAAGGGGCGCCGCGGCTCGGCGCAACGTGAAAGCGCCCTGGCGCGCGGACGCCGTACGTGCGACTCCTGCCAGCGATGCTGGCCCGCACGGAGAACACCAAGGCCATCGTCGTGATGATGGCCGCCGTCGGTGTCCTGTCGCTGATGGATGCGGGGCTCAAGTTGCTTGCAGCGCACTATCCCCCGTTGCAGGTGGCAACGCTGCGCGGCGCGGCGTCGGTACCGTTTGTGCTCCTGTGGATCTTGCCGCAGCTCAGATCGGGCGGTCTGCTGCGCATTCGTTGGCATCTCCATCTCGCGCGCGGTGCGGCGACGGTGACGATGCTGGGGTGCTTCGTGTTCGCGCTCCAGTCGATGTCGCTGGCCACCGCCTACACGGTGTTCTTCATCGCTCCGCCCTTGGTCGCAGCCCTATCGGTGCCGCTTCTCGACGAGCGCGTCTCGCCTCCGCGTTGGATCGCGATCTTTGTCGGACTTGCTGGCGTGCTCGTGGTGCTACGACCGAGTGGCGATGCCCTCTTCACGGCCGCCGGCCTGGCGATGCTGGCCGCAGCGGCGAGTTACGCGTTGTCGTCGATCGCCGTACGCATTTTGGCGCGCACGGACAGCACGCACGCGATGGTGTTTTGGACCCTCACCATGCTCACGACGGGCGCGGGGGTGCTTGCGTGGCCGGGCTGGGTGCCGATCCACGCTGAGCACCTCCCGATTATCGCCGCGGTCGGAGTCCTAGGGGCGCTGGGGCAGTACGCGCTCACCTTCGCCTTTTCTCGCGGAGAGGCATCGGTCGTCGCCGCATTCGAATACACCGCGGTTGCCTGGGGTGTGGGGCTCGACCTCGCGCTGTGGAGCACATTCCCCGATGTCGCCACATGGGTTGGCGCTGCGATTATTATCGGTAGCGGATTGGCGCTGCTGCGCCAGGACACACCGCGGGGTCGCGCTATTGCGGCAGAGGCGGAACGTCCGCAAGCCTTGCGATCGCGGCCTCCCACGTGATCGGCATCTCGTCGGCGCGAACCTCGAAATGCATAACGCGGCCAGTGGCCCCGACCTCAAAGGATCTGGCGATCGCTTCGGCGTGGGCATCGCTGGCGACGAATTTCAGCATCGAAGGTATGTCGCGCCACACGCTGATGGTGCGCGCGAATCCACAGGTGGGCTCGATCGCGAGCGAGATCGCGACGACGCCGGGGGTGGCGTCGGCAGCGGCGGTCGAGTCGGCGGCGAGGGCGAGGAAGTCGGCCTGCTTGTCTGGACGCGGGAGGATCTGCGTCGTGCTGACGATGTAGCTCTCCTGCGGGTCGACTAACCCAACATCCGGATCGTAGCCCGGGCCGCTGAGCGGGCGGGCAACGCTGAGACTTGGCTCGACGCAGTCGTACGCCGGGTCGGGCTTGGGACCGCTGACCGAGCTCTCCGACGCGGTGCTGCTCGCTTCGTCGCCGCCCGCGGTCGAGGTCGAAGTCGAGGTCTCCGCTGAATCGTCCCCGTCACCCTCTGCGTCGGCAGTATCCGCGCACGCCACGGCACTGTGAAGGAGCCATACGATGATTGTAGTCCTGGTTATTGTCATCTGATCCTCGGTGTCACACCGCATCGATTTGGGCGAAGTCCAAGGTCGCGAACGTTCGACCGAGGCGCGGAGAGTAGAACTCGGTGCGCGTGCCAAGCACCTGCACGCGCACCGCGCTTCCGACGTCGGGCATGGGGCCCATCGACACCGCCCAGCGGCGCTCTCCCGCCGCCAACTCGACGTTGAGGTAGCTGTAGCCGCCGGCTTGCAGCCCGGCACGGACGATCCCGCTGTAGCCGGCGCTCGTGCCGGGTTCAAGCGCCATCAATGGCGATGCCGCCGCACCTGCGGCCCCCACGGCCGGGGGCCCAGCGTCGCAGGCAGGGGCGGAGCAAACCAGCCCCAAGAGCAGGCGCGAAACCACAGTCCCTCTCCGTCGCATTCGAAGCCAAAATGCCGGGCGAATTGCATTCCGTCCAACGAACCCGCTTCATATCGCCATGCACCCGACTCATGATGACGAGACGCTCGACCTCGGCCTCCTCGTCGCGCTCGAAGCGTTGATCGATACGCGCAACGTCACCCGCGCCGCCGAACGTCTTGGGCTGACGCAATCGGCCATGAGCCACCGCCTCAAGCGCCTGCGCGCTCTCTTCGGCGATCCGCTGCTGGTTCCAGGCCGCGGTGGTCTCGTTCCGACTCCACGCGCCGAGCAGCTCGTGGTGCCGGTGCGGCGCGGGCTCAGCGAGCTGCGTTCCGCCGTCCGCACCGACCGTGGGTTCGATCCGAAAACCAGCACCCGGACGTTCGTCGTCGTCACCGCTGACTTCGCCGAGTTCTCGATCATCCCGCGTGTCCTCGCCCACCTGACCGAGCACTCACCGTCGACCAGCGCCGAGCTGCGGGAACCTTGGCCAGGGATGACGGATGCGCTCGAGCGCGGTGAGGTAGACCTGCTGGTGGGGCCGACGACGCCCGCATTGCCAGGTCTGTTGCGCAAGCAGATCGCCAGCGAGCCGCTGATGTGTGCGGTACGACGCGATCATCCGATCGTCAGGCGCAAGCTCGACCTCGAGATGTACCTATCCCTACGCCATCTCGTAATTTCGCCGACCGGGTCGATGGAGGTCGGCGTCGTCGATGCCGCCCTGAACAAGCGCAACTTGACCCGCGTGATCGCCATGCGGATCCCGCATTTTATCGGCGCCCCGTTTATCGCCGCGGCATCGGATCTCATCGTGACGGCGCCCGCCTCCTTGCTGCGCTACGCCGCCACCTTTCTTCCGCTCGTGGTCTACCCGCCGCCGCTGCCGCTCGAGCGTTCGCGAATCACGATGACCTGGCACCAACGGATGCACGACGACCCCGGCAATCGCTGGCTTCGCGATCTCTCCGCACGCTGCACGGCGGACGCGGCGCGATGAGTTGTCGATTCGAAGGTCGCAGCGCGCGGCACCCTGCCCTCTCAGGCAACGGACACCGACCGCGTTTCAGTCGCGCAGGACCAGAAACTCCTGCACCTTTCCGTCCGTGCTTCGATACAGCAGCGCTCGCAACGCGCCGCCGGGATGCTCGATACGGATCGTCGACACCTCCATGCCGCCACGCTCGCGGCGCTCGGTGATGACGAACTCAAGCGGTTGGATCGCTCGAAGACGAGCGGCGGCCGCCTGCACCCGCGATGCACTCATGAAGTGCGAGAACTCTTCGCCAAGGCCGGCGCGGTCGAGCTCGCCGCGCTGCAGCTGCTCAAACAGCTGGCGCGCGACCGCGTCAGCCGGCTGACCTGCGACCGCGGGGACCGTGACATCTGCGTTGAGCACGAGCCCAAGGATCTGCTGATGGAGCTCCCCGGGATTGCCGCCTTCGGTGTTCGTCAGCAACACAACCGCGGAGCGCGTACGGGGAACCACCGCGTTGAACGCCAGAAAGCCGCTCACCGCCCCGCTATGCGACCAGACCGACTCGCCACCAGAGCGACGCAAGCCGACGCCGCAGCCGTAGTCGGTCGCGCGCCCATCTGCAAGCGTGCGCGGCGACGTCAACGCCCGCATCGCGGCCTTGCCGAGGATCTTCCCATCGGCCAACGCGAGATCCCAACGCGCGAGATCCCCGGCGGTCGCAACCATCCCGCCAGCGGCATGCAACCATCCAGGTGCCTCCGGGGCGATGGACTCGGCGTCGCCAAGGGCGAAGCTGGCATGACCGGCCGCCATTCCCTCGACCTCGTCCGAGATCAGGGCGGCATTCGTCATCCCGAGCGGGCCAAACACGCGCGTACGCAGCACCTCGGCCAGCGGCGCCTTCTCGACCTTCTCGATCACGCGTCCGAGCAGGACGAAGCCCGTGTTGCTGTAGGACCATCGCGTGCGAGGCTCGAAGTCGAGCGGGCCCCCTGCGTAACGCGCGAGCAGCTCGTCGGGTTCGATCGGCGCCTGCATCCGGCGATCGAGAAAATCGAGCGGGTAGTAGTCCGGGTATCCGGATAGATGAGCGCCAAGATCGTCGAGCGTAATATCCGCAGCGCGCGTCAGCGTGGGATAGTACCGCCGGACGCGGTGATCCATGCGCAGTTTGCCCTGCTGTGACAGCAGCAGCGCCGCCGCACAGGTGAACTGTTTCGTGATCGAGCCGATCGCGAATGGGGTTTGCTGCGTCACGGAGGCGCCGGTGGCGAGACTCGCGAGACCATAGGCAATGTCGACGACGACTTCGCCGTGGTGCACAACGACCAGTTGCGCCCCGACGATGCCGCGCCGCTCGAGCTCCGCGCGCGTGTAGGCATCGATCGCCGACGACTCCAAACGGTGCGGCAACGCGGCCCGCGGTCGTGGATGTGGCGGTGGTTCGTCGGCTGGTTGCGAGGCGACCGCAACCGCAGGCCGTGCTGGCGTCGGGCCCCCGGTGGTGGTCGACTTGGCAGCGCACGCCGAAACACCAAAGCATAGCGCGATGGCAGAACCGACAGACCTCAGGCGCGTCGTCGTCATCGGGCGGATGCTACTGCAGCCGGATAGAGAGAGCCCGCGCGAAGGCCCGCAGCTGTGGTCGCTCCCCGCGGGCCGTGAGCGACCGTGTCGACGAAACGCCGCAGATCCCGTGCGGGCACTCACAGCTCGTCGTGCGACGCCCTTGCAACAACCGCGCGAACAGCTACCGTCCTCGACACGTGTTCCGCCGCGTTCTGATTGCCCTCGTCCTTTCCGCATGCGCCTGCCCCAGGGCGAGCAACGACAGCAACGGGCCTGAGATCGCCGAGGTCGAAGCGCCCCCACCCGACACGCGCCGGATCCCCGATATGACCACGCCGGCCGACCAACTCTCGACGGCTGCGCTTCGCCATCACGAGCTCGTCCGCATCCGCCGAAACTTTGGCGACGAGACCTTCCAGATCGCCCTCGATGCCTGGACCCCGGTCGAAGGTGGGCGCGAGATCACTGACGTCCGACTGTGGTGGGTTCGTACGGATCGCAACGATCAACGCGGACCGTTCAGCGAAAAGTCGCGCAAGCACTTCGATATCGACTATCAGCGCCTCGCGCCCGATCGCTGGGTGGCGCGATTGCGCAGCGACAAGAAGTCGTACGACTTCCTCGTCGAACTGGGTGACACCGGTGAGCCCGCCGCGTTCGCCACGGTCGACGCCGACGGCCGCGTCGTCCCCCATTGCCGCGTGCACAGCGGCGAGCTCTTGGCCCGCAAGCTCTTCGGCGCACCGATCGGCATCAAGAGCCTCGCGGCGACGTGCACGGCAGACGACGGGCGCGAACTCTCGGGCGACCTCGTGGCGACCGAGGGCTGAAGGGCACCACCAGATGGGGTGACTCGGTCGTTCGCGGTGTTCCGCACGACCGCGAGCCAAGCGCTTCCTCAGCCCAGTCCCGCCGCGACGGCGATTCACCCTTGCCCTGGCGCGCGCCGTGCCACTACCGTGGCGGACACATGCGCACGCCGATCCGCTTTCTCCTCGCCGGACAGTTCACGCAGGGCGCCGCGGGCACGCGCACAACGTTGTCGGGGGAGCGCCTCGGCGACGTAATGGCGCGGCTACGGCCGCACGCCGAGATCGAGGCGCCCGACCATCTGGGCAGCGCCCCGCGGCGGCGCTACGATCTCCGCTTCGATCGCCCACGGGCGCTGCGGGCGTCCGAACTCGCCGGTGAGCTCGAACCCCTGCGTTCGCTCATCGATGTCGCCACCGCCCTGGTTCGACCCCGCGATCCGATGCCCGTGACGGAGGCACTAACTCGGGTGGAGCAACTGGTCGGCAAGGGACCGCTGCTCACGGCGCTGTCGGGTTCGACAACGTCTGTCGCGACCGAATCACCGTCCGAGTCGCCCCTACCCTCCGCGCCGCCACCCACCGCGAAGCCTGCGTCCGGTGGGATCGACATCGACGCGCTGCTCAGCAGCGCCGACATGCCGACGCCAAAGGACGAAACGATCAGCGCGGCCAAGAGCCGCGTCGATGCCTTCGTTGGCGCGGTCATGGGAAAGCGTCCCGGTGCCCCCGCGTCTGCTTCTGCGGACGAGCACGCGAAACAGATCGCCGCGCTCGTGCTCGACGCTGTCGAGGCGACGGTCGCCAGTCTGCTGTCGACCGAACCCGCGGCGTCGCTTGAGGCCAACTGGCGCGGGGTCAGGATGGTCCTGGGCGACTCACCCGGGCACGCTGAACTCGCGATCGAGATCCTCGACGTCGACCGCAACGGGCTCACCGCGGCGCTGGGACACGCACTTGCCGGCGCCAGCGGACCCGTGCCGGATGCGGTTTTTCTGCTCCCGCTGGTCACCGACCTCGACGAAGTGGCGCCACTGGCCGAACTCGCGGCCGATGCCTGCGTGCCCGTGGTGTTTGCAGTGGATCCAGCCGCACTCGACGACGACGACGACACGCCCCTGGCCAACTGGACGCGACTGCGTGCGCGCTCGGGCAGCGACTGGCTGGCGGCGTGCACGAACGAGGTTGTGGTCGGAGCCGAGGACACGCGGGTCGGGCCGCGCGTGGTTTTCGGATCGCCGACGCTCGCCCTCGCGACGATGCTGGCGGCCGCGTTGCGCCGCAGCCACACCTTCGCCGACGCGCTTGGCCGCGCCGGCGCAGTGTCGTCCCCAGCTTCGCAAAGCGTGAGCGCACCGGGCGGCCACCGCCAGTCGCTGCCAGTGCGCGCGGCGGTCGACGTCAGTGCCGCGCGGGCGATGCTCGATCAGGCGATCGCGGTGGTCACCCATGAGAGCGGCGGCGAACGGGTCCTTGTGGTGGGCGCACCCATGGTCGCGGCCGGCGATGGACCGTCGTTGCCGGCACGCATCGTGATCGGCCGAGCGGTTCGGGCGGCGACCGCGGCACGCGATGCCCTCGCCCACGGGGCCGGGCCGAAGGAGATCGACGCGGCGTTCGCCCGGGCGAGCGTCGGCCTGTTGCCCGAGGCCCCGCCGGGAACCTGCGTGGTCTCGGCCCACGGCCACGGAAACCACTACCACGTGCAGGTCGAGCTCCGGCCCGCGGCCCTCGGTCGCGCGTTTGCGTTCGACTTCACGGTGTAGCCGCGGCGTCCTTAGATTACCCGAGTAGGTACCATGGCACTCTCCCGTACGAAGCTTTGCCGCGGCGGACGCGAATATCGGTCACCGCAGAACGACCGCCCACCAACGCTCGCTCCCCGCTCGATTCGACTTTCCGCGGCGGCGATTGGTGTGGCCGCGCTCGCAGCGTGCGGTGCGCGTCGCGACGCCGACTCGGCAGGGCCATCGTTCGACGGCAGCGGTACGTCCGCGGAGGGCAGCGCGGGGATAACGGCGGAAGCAGGTGGCCCTGGGCCGACTGCGGCCGACGAATCGGGCGGAGCGAAGTTCGACGTCGCCGACGGCGGAGGCGTCTCCACCTCCGCGGAGGGTGGCCCAACCGATCTGTGCCATGTCGTCGACGAGATGGATGCTGTTGGGGACTGCAGCGAAGAAGCACCTGCCGGCAGCTTCGATCCCGACACCCAGTGGACATGGACAGGACCCGGCGGTGAGGTGAGCATCGTGCCGGCGTTGGTCGCGAATCTGACCGACGACAACGGCGACGGTGAGATCAACCTGTGCGACGTGCCCGATGTGGTCGTGGTCGCCGGTTCCCTGACGTTCGCTCCCGCGGCGATCTGGGTGCTGGACGGTGCCACCGGCGCCGAGCACTTCAGCACCCAGGGGTGGCTCGACCCATTGGTTACCCCGGCGCTCGGCGACATCGACGGCGATGGGTTGATCGAGATCGTCGCGGCCACTCCCGGCAACACCCTTGGTGGGGTCGGCGATCCGAGCTTTTTGGTGGCGTTCGAACACGACGGCAAGATGAAATGGCAGAGTACGTCGCCGATCGATCACTCCCAGGGCTTCGCGATCGCGCTCGCCGATATCGACGCCGATGGCGATGTCGAGATCATCGCAGACGACACGGTGACCGACGAGAACGGGCAAGCGCTGTGGGTCGCGCCGCCGCAGGTCGGCTGGACGGAGAACGACACGTTTCATTGCACCGCCACGGCGGTGGCGGATCTCGACGGCGACGGCCAACAGGAGATCATTCTCGGCAAGACGGCATACCGGGCCGATGGTACGCAGTACTACAACGCACCGTCACTCGAGCCGGGATTTCCTCAGATCGCGAATCTCGACGACGACCCGATGCCCGAGATCCTCGTGACGACGCGCGCCGGTGCCAGCGTCCTCGAACACGACGGCACGGTGAAGCTCCTCAACGCCACCCCGACCGGGGACCTCGCCCCAGCTTGGTTCAGGCCCGCCACCGTGCACGACTTCGATGGCGATAACGTGTCCGAGGTCGCGTTGTCCTCGGCGTCGCACTACTCAGTGGTCGAGCGCGACATGCAGATCGTGTGGACGGCCGCGGTGCTCGATGCTAGCGGCTGGTCGGCCGGCACCGCGTTCGACTTCCTGGGCGACGGCGTTGCCGAGGCGATGTACAGCGACGAGATCGACCTGCACGTGTTCGACGGTGGCGACGGCGCACCTCGGCTCACCAGCGCGAGAGAGTCGCCCACGTTGATCGAGTACCCAACCGTCGCCGACGTGGACAACGACGGTTCGGCGGAGATCCTCGTGGTTTCGTTTGGCGCCGGCGCGCCGGCCTTGCAGGTGATCCGCGATCGCGAAGATCGTTGGATCCAAGCCCGTAGGATCTGGAATCAGCACACGTATCACGTCACCAACGTGCGCGAGGACGGGACGATCCCCCAGCACGAGGTGCCATCGTGGCAGTCTCTCAACACCTATCGCACCAATGCACAGATCGAAGGCGGCAGCCTGTGCAAGCCCCGGCCGGAGGGGTGAGCAGGCCGTAGCCGCTTCACCGTAGTGGGCGCCCGGCAGGTAGCTTCAGCACGTGGAGCTCTCCGATGGCCTCCAACGAAGCTGGTGCGACCTGATCAGAAGCACCTGACACGATCACGAACATCGGACGCGTACGCGCCCGCGCGAGCCACTTCTCCATCGCTTCAGCAGTCACACCCCCAAGCGTGGACCAGAGCTCGATCCGCGGATCGACCCGTCGACCTTGGCTGAGCCAGCCCTGAACGGTCGCGGGGACCTGCATCGGCGCGACCCGTGTGTTGCGGATTCTCTCCTCGACGGCATGGCGGGCCTCGGCAAGCACCGCCGGATCCACGCGGGGCGCATCGACAAGGGTGGAAAATACGGTCAAAGCGCGCACGAGTGTGGCGGGTTCTGCGGTCACAGTGACGCGGAATGCTCCCCCCACGTCTTCGCCGACCCAGATTGCGAAGTCAGACTCCGACCTGCCCGACTCAGTGGCCGCCCTACGCAGGCGGGCCTCGGTGTATTCGGCGACCAGCGCCTCCACCGCTGGCGACGACGCCTCGTCGCCCGGCACGCGCGGTACAACGATCGAGGCGATCGGCATCTCACGTTCCATGTCGATCACGTACACGTGCCGCCCCGAGGTCTCACGGTTCCTCAACACCGGCCGCGGTCCCGGTGGCGACCGCGGCTCGTCCAGGCCGTCCCACTTCAAGATGCGATCGGGATCCGTGCCGCTCGCTCGGATCGCGAGACAACGCGCGGTGGATCGCCGCACGCAGCGGCGCCGGGATTCTGAAGCGCGACGATTTGAGCTCCGGTACGCGGTCCGACAAGACCGATGCCCTCAAGCTCCGCAGATCATCGCCGACAAACGGCCGAGCGCCGCTGAGGGCTTCGAACAGGGTCACCGCAAACGCGAACTGATCCGTGCGTGCATCGGTGGCTCTGCCCTCGAGCTGTTCGGGTGCCATGTACGCGGGAGTTCCGGCCAGCGCGCCCGCGACCGTGACGACGACGGATCCCGCATCGGTATCGCTTTCCGATCTTCGGGTCTGCGCCTCGCCACTTGGGCGTGCGAGGCCGAAATCAAGCACCCGAGGACGACCATCGTCACCGACAAGGACGTTGTCCGGCTTAAAGTCTCGATGGACGAGACCAACGTCATGGGCAGCGATAAGCCCCTGCGCGGTGCCGACGAACGCGTCCACGATCTCGTGCAGCGAACGCGGCGTTTCAGCCAGCCACTGGCGCAGCGATCGCCCCGCGACCAGCTCCATCGCGATGAAAAGTTGATCGTCTTGTTCACCAACCTCATACACGACGACCACGTTGGGGTGCATGATCTTCGCCATCGCCCGTGCTTCGCGGATCATGCGAGCTCGGACTGCCAGATCCGCATTCGCGGAATCCGCCACCACCTTGACGGCCACCTCGCGATCGAGCTCCGGGTCGTGCGCGCGGTAGACAACGCCCATGCCGCCGCGGCCGATGGCTTCGCGGATCTCGAACCGCCCCGCCCGCTGCATCGCGCCCTCGGTTCGCGCGGCGACACGGCCCGCCGTAGTAGCGACGATGGTGTCCATCCCCGCAAGCACCGTCGGATCGGCTGCGCCCGGCGCCGCAGGATCGATTGGCGCTGCCTCGCTGGCGCCGGCGGTACCCGCGGAAACCAGCGTGTCATCGAGTGCACTCGAGCCGCCGTCGGGTTGTCCCGTCACGGGGGCCAGATTGCCATGTTGCTCGTGAGTCGCGGATCACGCCGTGGCGCCGCGTCCGCCGAGCACAACGAGCTGCCTGGCGACAGATCGCGACCAAGGCGACGGCGTTCGACAGGCCAGATTCGCGTGATCGATTTGCCCATCTCGACCGTCATCCAAATGGTGCCGAAGCGATCCGGCGCCAAGGTCCAAGCTGGCGCGAAGCCCCGGGGCGCCCCCGAGATGTCGTTCATGGCCACGACCGACCGGCCGCGGGCGACCGCCCGGCCTCGCGTCCCATCGAGTGTGTGGCCAGGCAACCCACCCCCGATGGGCGATCTTAAATTTCACCCGACGCACCAATCGTAAGCGCCCGTGCGCGCGTTCCCGGCATTCAGATTTCTCAGGTATGCTGAGGACGGTGGAGCTCCCGTGACGGACCCGAACTACGGAGGAGCGTGGCAGCGTCCGGAGGACCTCGTCGGAACGGTCCTCAACGATCGCTTTCGCGTGGTCAAGCTGATCGGCGACGGGGGCATGGGCTCGGTCTACCTCGCCGAGCATGTGACCCTGCGCAAGAAGGTCGCCCTCAAGGTCCTCAAGCACGAGCTCTGCCGCGAGCAAACCCACGTCGATCGCTTCCTTCAAGAAGCGCGAGCGGCCTCGATGATCGCCCACGAGAACGTGGTCGACATCGTCGACTTCGGCCCCGTACCCGGTGGTTCGGTCTTTTTCGCGATGGAGTACCTCGAGGGCGAGGATCTGTCCGCGCTCCTACGCCGCGAACGTCGCTTCCCGTGGGCGCGCGCGCGCGAGCTCATGTTGCAGGTGGTCCGAGCGCTCAAGGCCGCCCACGCGCGCGGCATCATCCACCGCGATCTCAAGCCTGCGAACTGCTTTCTCGTCAGGCGATCCGACGGGAGGGATTTGATCAAGCTGCTCGACTTCGGCATCGCCAAGGTCACCGACGAAAGCGGTGAGTCGGGCGGCCTCACGCGCACGGGCGCGGTCTTCGGCACCGCAAAGTACATGGCGCCGGAGCAAGCGATGGGCGATCCCGCCGACGCCCGCACCGATGTCTACGCCGCGGCGATCTGCCTCTACGAGTTCCTCACGGGCGTTGTCCCCTTCGACGGGGACAACTTCATGCGCGTGCTCAGCCGCCACCTCACCGAGCCGCTGACCGTGCCGTCGGTGATGGCCCCCGACGCCCAGATCTCGCCGGTGATCGAAGCGGTCATCGTGAAGGCGCTATCGAAACGACCCGACGATCGCTACCAGAGCATGGCGGAGTTCGAGGCTGCGCTCATGGCGATCGGCCCCGATGGACGCCTCACGGCCCAGTACGACGTGGGCCCAGCGTTGATCCAACGCGGCACGGGCGATGGGGCGCCGGGCTCAACAGTTTGGCTCGGGCAATCCGCCCAAGGTAGCCAGGGGCCCGCGAGTCAGCCACCGGAAGGCCGCGGCGGTACGGTGATGCTCGATCCAAGCGCACCGCACCCATCATTTGAACCCGGCGGCACGGTGCGACTGGGCAACGAGTGGGGAGGCCCGGCTGAGCCCGCACCGCCCGCGCTCGTCCACGGCAAGCCCGAAGCGACCTACATGATGGACGGCATGGGCCAACAGGTCCTGCAGGGGGGCAGCCCCGCCGTCATCACCCGTAATCCGCCGATCGGCGCCCCGACAACCACACCCGGGCGCGGCGCCACGACCAACCCGCCCGCGTTCGCATCGGACGCGACTCGCAACCCCGACGCGACGGTGTTCGCCGTCGAGCAACGATCGAAGACAGGATTCATCCTGATGCTCGTCGTGGGTGCGGTGGTCGCGATCGGGGGTGGCGGGCTGCTCGCCTACACGTTGATCCCCGACGGCGACGCGAACACGCCGGTCGCGGCCAAGGACGATGGCAAGGATCCGGCGAAAGATGTCGCCAAGGACAAGCTCGGCGAGACCAAACAACCGATCATCCTCGACGAGCCTCCGTCGAACCCGGTCCCCGAACCCCCGGCGAAGGAACCCACGGTCGAACAGCCGACGAAGATCGATCCGGAGCGCCCGCCTGGGACGCCCGAGGTGGCCAAACCCGAATCCAAGCCGCCCGAGGTGGAGCCGCCGGTTCAGACGAAGAAGCCCGAGCCGCGCAAGCCCGAGTCGAACAAGAAACCGGAGCGTGGAGACTTCACAGAGAAGCTGTCGGACGGCGACATCTCCAAGGGCATGAGCAAGGCCACCAAGGCCGTGAATGCGTGCAAGGGGCTGCTCAGTTCGATGCAGATCCTCGTCAAGTTCACGACCTCGAAGAACGGCAAGGCCGAGGTCACCAGCGTGTCCGACAAGAGCGGAGCGAAGCTGTCTTCGACGACCGCGAGCTGCGTGAAGTCCGCCGTCGAGCAACACGCGAAATTCCCCAAGAACAACGACTTCCAGGCCCGCTCGCGCGTCTACTGAGCGCCGCTTTCACGAAGGCCGCGCGCCCCGTTTGGTTCGATGTTCTGCATCAGGGTCACCACACCCGGCGGCTCGAGCCGGACCTATCCGCTCACGGGATCCGAGCTGCACGTCGGACGCCATGCCGGCAACGGTCTCGTGCTCGACGGGGTCGGAGTCTCGTCCCACCATTGCGTGTTTGAGATCGGCCAAGGTGGCGTGTGCACGCTGAAGGAGCGCGGTAGCACCAACGGCACCTGGCTCAACGGCGCCCGACTTCAGGAGCCAACGCAGATCACCCCATCGGACCGGATCCACGTCGGGCCCTTCCTGCTTGAGCTTGTCCGCCTCGCGCCGGAGCCCGAGCGCGCAGTCGAGCAGCTGCAGATGCCCTCGGGCGAAGCGCCGATCCTGCGCGCCTCGGGCCCACATCGGACGTGGCGCAACGCGGCGGCTCGGATCACGCGGTACGCGGAGCAGTGGGATGCTGGCGATCGCGTTGCTCGACTGCTGCTGACCGGCGATGAACTCCGCGCTGCGCGGCGCTGGATCACAGCATCACCGCCGACTGCGGCCGAGGAACCCGGCCGCTTGGTTCGAGAGTTCATCGCCGCCAGCGCAGCCGCAGCGTCGCGGCGCAACACGACCACGGCGGTGATTGCGTTGCTGGCGGTGTTGCTCGTCGGCGGTGCAGGCACAGCTGGGGTGGTGTGGTGGCTACGCCGCGAACCTCCGCCGCCCGAATCGCCCCCCGCGCCGGAAACACCCACCCGCGCGCCACCGCCTCCGCCTCCGCCGGTGGTCCGCCGTCCGGATCCACCGCCCGCCGTGGCAGCTGAAGGACAAGTGGATACCGAGGGATCCATCATCCATGTCGTCATCCCGACCGAAGGGCTGCGCGACGTGGCGAAGCGTTATGGCGTGACGGAGGAGGAGGTGGTGGATTGGAACCTCCTCGATCCGGACGCGCCCCTGGAAGTGGGCACGCAGCTCAAGATCGAGAAACCGAAGATCCGCGCCCTGCCCCAGGCCGAGGTCCAGGTGACCGCCGGACCCGGCGAGTCGTGGCGAGAGCTCGCCGATCGCTTCGGGATCGATGTCACGCGGCTACGCAAGTTCAACCCGACGGTCAAAGAGCTGAAGCCGGACGTGCAGCTAACCCTGTGGGTCGACCCCAAGCCGTACAAGCCGCGCAACCCTGCCCAGCGGATCCCCGAGTTTTTCGTCGATCGGGTCTCGAAATCGGTGGGAAGTCCCAACAATGGACGCATCGAGAGCGGCGTACGACTCCCGGACGATCCCAACTACACGAAGGTGTCAGGCTTTGAATGGGGTTCGGCCTACACGATTCAGAAACTGCGGCAGGCGCTGGCCACCTTCCGCCGCGATGTCGACTACGAGGGTCTCATCATCGTCTCCGATCTCAGCAAGCAAGGGGGCGGTGCCTTTGGCGAACACAAGTCCCACCAAGCCGGGCGTGACGTGGACATCTGGCTGCCCTCGGTGCGGGGGGCGTACCGACCCAACGAGAACGCGGCTGGGCGCAAGAAGTGGCGCCGTCCCGTGGGCAAGGAGGTCGACTTCTACGCCACGTTTGGCCTCGTGCGCGCGCTGATCCAGACCGGCGCAGTTAAGTACATTTTCCTCGACTGGGACCGGCAGAAGTACGTTTACGAAGCCGCGCGCCAGATGGGCGCCACGGCCGAACAACTCGACGAATGGTTGCAGTACCCGCGCTCGAGGTCCTCACCAAAGGGGATTTTTCGGCACTCGGAAGCCCACTTCAGCCACATCCATGTCCGCTTCTATTGTGCGGAGTGGGAAGAGGGCTGCAAGGACACCACCGACAAACCAGGTGATTAGAGCTTCGGGGACTGCCTACTCGCAGCTATCGCGGTAGTCGTCACCAACGTGCTTGCTCCATTCGTCGGGCGTGAGAGCGCGTCCGAGACGGAGGCAAGCAAGGTCAGCGACATCGTGGGGGTTGGTCGGCCACACGCGCACCGTCTTGTCGTAGCTAACAGTTGCGATGTATCCGGTCACCCTGTCGACGGCAAGCGCACTGACCAAGGCGTCGTGCCCAACCAGTGCCATGGACTCCCCGACCAGCTCGCGGCCGGTCACGGGCCAAAGGCGAACCCCATCCGAGCTCGCTGACACCAGCCATGCCCCGTCCGCGCTCCAGGTGAGGGCGTTGATCCGACCGGTGTGACCGGTCAGTGGGATCGAGCCCTCGTCGGGGTTGTCCGACTCGAGCCGCCAGACGCGGATGAGCTTGTCGCGGCCACCGCTGGCCAACCATTGGCCGTCTGGACTAAACGCGAGCGCTTCGACTGCATCGTCGTGTCCACGCAGCAGGGCCGGGCGGGCATCGGCATCGAGATCCCAGAGTACGACCTTGCCGCGCGTGTCACTCGATGCGGCCCACCGTTTGGTGGGGCCCATCGCTACCGCCAGCACGTCACCTTCGTGTTGCTGGAGTCTCTTGGTTCCGGGCTTGGGCGCAAGCGACAGGTCCCACAGGTTGAGTTGGGCAATGCTGGCGGTCAGAAGCCAACGTGAGTCGGGGCCCAGCGCCGCGGCTGTCACCTCGTCGGTGTGCTTGAGAATGACGGGGCTGACATTCGGATCGCGCGCGCGCATGTCCCAAATGCGAGCCGTCTTGTCGGCTGAGATCGAGACGAGGAAGCGGCCATCGGATCCGAACAGCAGATCGTTGACGTCGCCCTCGTGACCCACCAACTGACGGTGAATCGCTCCTGGATCCTCTCGACCGAGATCCCACAGCCGGACGATCCCATCTTCGCCTCCCGTGGCTCCGTAGCGCCCCTCGGGCCCCACTGCGACCGCGCGAACGGGGCCGGCATGACCGCGAAGCACGGCGATCTCGCGCAGCCGCTCGACCTTGGTCGCGTCCCAGATTCGCGCGGTACCGTCGGCCGCGCCGGTCAACACGCGCGTTCCACCGGCCGCAACCCCGACATCGAGCACCTGACCGGTGTGCCCACGACCGATGAGCGCGAGACCAGACCCGCCGACTTCCTCGGCGTCGTACGCAAACGCCGAACCATCCCGCCCGCCGGAGACCGCCACGACACCGGCGCGATCGACCCCGAGCGACATCACCCCACCCGGATTGCCCTCGAGCTCGTTGCCCGCGAGCTTCGTGTCGGTGCCCTCGAGCTCGAGCATCCGCACGCGACCGTCGATGCTCCCGGTGAACGCGATTTGCGGGCGAGCGGCCTTCTCCGCCGCGCCGGTCGCCGGACCACGCACGAGCAGTGCGGTCAGATCGGCGGTGGCGCGATCGTCCTTGGCCGAACTTAGCCCCGGATCGGCAACGAACAGCTTCCACACGGCGAGGTGATCGTCGAGGCTCGCTGTCACGGCGTAGCGGTCGTCCGGAGAGATGGCGACGTTTCGCACGGCCTCCGTATGCCCCTCCAAGATGCGCGACTTGGCCGACGGGTTGCGCTGCGACAGATCCCACAGACGCCCCCGGTTATCGCTCCCACCGGTCAGCACCCATCGACCATCGGAGGACATCGTCCCCGACAGCACGGCCCCGATGTGGCCCTCGAGCACCGTCGGGGCTCCCGACACTGCACCCCCGGCGAGTCGCCACACCACGGCGGTCGCGTCATCGCTGACCGACAACGCGCGACTGCCATCGGGCGCGAGTTCCACCGCGTTGATCCCAGCGACGTGGTGTTCGAGAGAGAGCCCACGGCTGGTGGGCTTGGTGGCGTCGAACAGCTGGGCGCGGCCGGAGCGTCCACCGGCGAGCACGAATCGTCCGTCGAACGACACCGCGATCGACGTAACGCCGGAGACGGGCGCCTCGAGGATCTGTGAAGATGGCGGCATTTGACCGCTCGAGAGGTCCCAGCGAACCACACGATCTTCGTCTGCAGTGACGACGAGGCGGCCGTCGCCAGAGAACGCCGCCGCGCGGATCGGTGGACCTGAACCGCGCAGCATCGTCGGTCGGGCGGCGCCCACCGCTTCGAGATCCCATAGCCGAGCCGCGTCACTGGTTGCGCCATCCTCCGCGGTTACGGCGTAGCGGCCATCTGGAGACACGACCGCAACCACGACCGCGCCGTCGTGGCCCGGCAATGGCCGCCCCAGCAACCCCTCCGTTGTGCGCCGCAGCGCCGCCTCGGCTCCGCAGCCGCGCGCGGCCGTGTCGCGCCGTCCGGGAATTTTTCGGAGCGCCGCGATGGCGATGCGCGCGGCCGTCTCCGGCTCGTCGGCCTCAAGCCGGGTCATGCGCTCGAGCAGGGCGTCTGCAGCCTCGCAGGGATTGACGGCGGTGGGCGGCGTCTCGACGGATGGAATGAGCGCGATCTCCTGGGTCGTGCGCTCGAGCTTCGCCACCTCCTGCGGGACCAGGCGAACACCGGCCACGACTAGACCGCCGAGCGCGATCCCCCCGAGCGCGACGTTGCGCGCGAGTCTGAGGTTCGCGGCCGACATCGCGGCGCCGATGAAGTCTCGATGTTCGCGTTTCGGGGCCGGATTTCGGCCGCGGCCCTGTGCGAGCCATCGGCGAGCGTGTGCCAGCTTGTCACCGCGAAGCAGCTTGCTCCGATCCCGCCGCGAAGCGATCCACTCGCTGGTAAGCCGATCGATCCGGGTCCACTCACGCTGCCACGCCGCGTCGTCGAGTGCGCCTCCCGAAGGGATGGCGGTTGAGCTCGGAGTGACCCGCGAGCGCGGAGAAGGACCCGTGGTCGCGATGCCGGGCGCTGGTCCGGGCACGACCGCATCGGGATGGGCCACCGGCGGCGCCGGGAATCCCACCGGCGCGGGCGGGGCAAACCCCGCCGTCTGGGCCGGGCCCGGGGCTGTTGCGGTCGGCTGCGGTCCCGACGTCGTGATGCCGAAGGCCACTTGCCCCGTCACCGCAAGCGGCATCGCGTCTTCGACCATGCGAACGACGTAACTCGCGATCACGACCTCATCGTGGGCCGTGATCATCTGGCTCCCCGTGATGCGTCGTCGATTGACATACGTCCCGTTGGTGGAGCCGAGATCGTCGACCCGGTACCCACCGGCCACCTGCGAGATCCGGCAGTGCTCGCCGGAGACACCTTTGCCGCCCAGGCGCAGGTCGCATGCTTCGCCGCGCCCCAGGGTGACCGACGCCCGATTGAACGTCATCAGCCGGGGCGGCTGCCCCTCCTCGCTGACGGAGATTCGGATCATCTCGCTGCCTATGGTTTTAGCCCCGTGGCGGCGCTCGATCTACAACGCTGGGCGTTTCTATACGCGGGCGCCCGCCGGCGGCCTTGTGGTCAGCACGGCCGGTCCGGACGTTGACTCGGCCGTGGGCATGGAGTAACTCACCCGAGCGAGCTAGCCTTGAAGCACACGATGCGCGCCCACGCCACGCTCTGCCTAGGATTCGCGGCGCTGCTCTCGGCGGGCTGCGCCAAACGCCTGCCCCTGTCCACCGCCGAGCTCGAGCGCGTCAAGACCGAGGCGGGCGTGCAGCCGCTGCGTGTCTACGTCAGTAAGAAGATCGTTCCGGTCTACCGCGAGGCGCGGATCGACGAGCAATACGAGGTCAACAAGAATATCCGCGAGTCATCGAGCACCGGAGCTGTGCGCGAGGACGTCACACGCAACACCTCGGGTCTGATCCTGAAGGTCGGTGAGCTCAACGGTGAGACGGCACTATGGGTGACGTTCAGCCCCCGCTACAACAAGCCCGAAGATGCACTCGTGTTCGTCCAAGGTGGCGACGGTCTGTTCCGCCTGCACGAGGTCCCGGAGCGCGAGGGCTTCAAGCACATCGGCACGTGGGTGGCATTTCGCCGTTTCGCCGGCCGCAAGCTCAAGCTGGGCAAGATGCGTAGCCTGGCCGAGCCGAACGACGTCATGTTGCTCAAGAAATCCAGCGGGAAGATCGTCACGATCGACCTGCAGGTGAAGAAGATCACCAGCGATCGCAGCCGAACCCGCTCGCGTAAGGCCGAGGGCATCGACTGACGCACCGCCGCGAGGCTGCCGTCACTTCTCCTTCGCAGGTAGCACGGACACCGACCCGAAGTCGGCAAGCATCTTTTCCCACACCCCTGGCTTGGTGACGATGCCTCGCGCTTCGAGTTGCAGCGGTCGCTGCACCGTTGCGTTGCGAAACACCGCGGGCGGTTCGTCGGGCGCGCGCGCAGAACGGTCCTTGATCACAACCGTTTCCGTCATCACCACGTTGCCGTCGGTAAAGTCCACGTTGCGCGTCAGCTCGAATCGCCGAAGGTCGCCGTTGGCCAACGTCACCTCTTGCTCGCGAAAGAGCTCGAACTGCACCGGTCCGAGGCAGCTGCCATCGTCGAGCACAAGCGCCTGCTCGGTGAATAGATCGCCCTGAAGTGGCACGAGCCGCATCACGCGCGAGCACTTCTTGGGGTTGTCCTTGGGGCACAGGTCACTCTCGACGACCAGGACTTTGCCTGATCCCATCGGCTCGAGTCGCATCCGCGCGCGATTCTCATGGGCCCGCAGCGCTCCGATCGCCCGCACTGCCACCCCGCGCTTGGTTAGCTCCGTGATCGCCACCGGTCCGAGCGCGTCGCCGTTGTCGAAGCGTTTGGCTCTGACCCAAAGCAGGCTGCGCGAGCCTTCGATTGGCGTTTCGAGCAGGTCACCGTCGGTCAGCGCGCGATCGGGGAGCGGCGCGGCCGCGCTCGCGCCAAGGCACTTCGCGCGCTCCGGCGGCAGCTCGACTTCGACCGCTCGGCCGCTGCAGTCTTTGAGCGGGCTCTGCACGATGCCCGTGCGGCGGTTGTAGTTCTTGAGCAGGACACCAAACCATGTCTGCGCCGGGATCGCCCCGGCCTGGGTCTCTTCGGCTTCCTCGCCGAGCACCTCGTCGGCACAGATCGGCAACTCGGACTCGACTTCCGGCTTGCAGGCCGTGGCGGCAGCGACCAGCAACGTTGCGGCGAAACGCGACTTCACGGGGCCAAGGGTATCCGAGACCGCCGTCAGGGGCGAGCAACGATTACGACCGCCGACCCGACCCCTCACCGCCAACTTCGGCATAGGCCCGCGCGAACTCCGAGCCAAAAATCGCCTCGGTGAGACGCCGATCGTCGTCAAGAAGTTCGCGATGGCGTTGCATGAAGTGCTTCCACAACGCAGCCGCCCGCGTTGGCCAGCTGCTGGTAACCGATCGTTCGAGCTCGCCCGGATCAAGTCGCGCGAGTAGGCCGCGCGCGCCTTCCATCACGCCATTGATAAGCGCCACCTGGTGGATCATGAGGTCGGCGTAAACGCCGACGAGTTCTTGGGTGCGGTGCGGGCCACCGCTTTGCCAATCGAGGAGGTACTTGAGGACGTTGTCAGCCGTAGCCGCGGCGTGCAGCGGCGTGAACTCCTTGATCGTGCGAACCCCCATCTCATTGCCGAACTGTTCCTGGCCCTTTTGCAGCTCGACGAATGCCTTCGCGCTCGCTTTGAGGACGTCCTCCACGCACTTGAGAAACCGGGCGCACTCCTGCGGGCTGCGAGGTGGTTCCTCGCCCGGCCGTAGGGCGTCGGACAGCCGGCCGATCGCCCCAACATCCTCGCCGCGCCCTGCCTCGCCGGGCGTGGGGCTAACCGCAACGCCCGCAGCCGCGGCCATTTCCTCGAACTGCGACTCGCGGGCGATGCCCGGAAGTTCCCGCTGCATCACGGTGAGGGTAAAGTGCCGAGTTCCGGGGTCCATCCCCGCGGTCCCGTGGTGGATCGCCGTTGCGAGTTGGTACCAGGCGGCTCGGTAGGCATCGAAAAGTGGACGGAGTCCCGCGATGCTCTGGTGCACCTCGGACATCGGCACGTGCGCAGTTCCTGCCGCCGAGGCGACCGGGGCGGCCCTCATGTGGGCGGGATCGATGGTCCCCGCGCTGGCCCGCGGTCCCACGGGCGCATTCGCGGTGGGGGCGCCGACGGCTTGGAACGCCGCCGTCGGCTGGAACTGCGGAACCATCGGAGTTGGACCGGGAGCCGGTGCACTCGCCACGTCGACTGGGCGACTGAACCGCAGCTCGAGGCGTCCGACGGTCACGGCCACAACGTCAACGATGGTGACCGGCTCACCGGCCTGCACGCGTCGGCCGTCGAGCAAGGTGCCGTTGGTTGAGCCAAGATCGAAGAACCGGGCGGTCTCATCATCGAAGCGGACGATCGCGTGCCAGCCCGAAACGAAAGCGAATGGGAGCGTCAGATCGTTGAGGGGATTTCGCCCGATGCGGACCGGTGACGTCGTGAAGCTGTGGTTCGTCGTCGTGCCGGCCTCCGCGTCGAACACCGTGATGACGAGCGGTCGCATGGGAAACGGCGCCGAGGAGCGTATCACGGCACATCGGCGCACCGCCGACGTCCGCGCAGATCGCGCCTAACCCCTGATTTCTGCCTCTCCGAGGGCCGGTCATGCCGGGTACGTAACCAGCCCGGTGACCGGGCTTGTTTGCAGCAGTTGCTTCGACACGATCTCGACGCACACACATGTCACCGTGATCGTGTTCCACGGTCGCGTCATCGTCGGGCCTGTGCATCAGCGCGTGCTAGAGTAACGTAGCGCTCAAGCGCGAAAGAGCGGCGGCGGTGAGCGGGCACCAACCCACGGATCGGCGGAGCGACGATGCCGTGGAGCGGCGCTCGAACTCCCGCACTTCCTTGCGCTTGATCGCCGCGGACACGCGGCGCGACGGCGACGAGCCGGAACACTTCAACCTTCGCATCGTGCAGCCTCTGCTCCGCTACGTGCGCCAGCAGATGGGGGAGGCGGCGCTGGACGAGATCGCCGCGGAGACAGGCTTGACGCCGGAGACCATGCGACGTTCGTCCGCCTGGATCTCGCACGATCGCATGGAGGCGGTGATGGCAGCCGCGCGCGGGCGGATGGCCAGCGACCAAGAGTTCCTCGACGCCTGCGGTTACGACATCTCCAAGGTCTATGGACCGATGCTGCTCGTCCTGCGCTGCATGTCGATCCGCCGGGCGTTCTCGATGATCACCCGAACGGTTCATCTGGTTAGCAGAGTCGCCCGCATCGAAATCGTCGAGTCGACCCGCACTTCGGTCCGCCTACGTTACTACTCCAGCGTGCCGGAGAGCCGGCTGATGTGCCTGTCCCGGCAAGCACAGTACCGCGTGGGCCCGACGATCTATTGGGGCGTGGCGCCCGCACGCGTCGAGGTTGTCGCGAGCATTGCCGCCGGCGATCCTTACTGCGAATACGAGGTCCACTGGTACCAGGCGGTGCGTTGGCGCGGGCCGCTCGTGGGTGCGGCGCTGGGCATCGTCACGGCCGCGTTGCTCCCCGCGCTGGTATCGGGAATCGGCTGGGGGACCCAGTTCCTGCTCCCGCTATTGGGCGTGCTCCTCGGGCTGATCCTCGAGCAACGGCGGCTGGTCGGCGACCAGATCCGGTTCTCGGAGCACACCAACCATGAACTCGAACGACTGGTGCAGGCACACGCACACGCAGTCGATGAGGTCCTCGACCTCCATCAACGCGAGCGGCAGTGGAGCCAGCAACTTGAGCTCGCCGTTGCCCAGCGGGCCGCGCAGATCGACCGGATGGCGGAACAGCTGGAGAACCTCGGGGAACCCCGCCGCGATCGCGTGCGCGCGCTGTCGCATGACATCAACAACCCGCTCGCCGTCTTGCACGGAATCGCCGCCCAGTTGCGGCGCAATCCGAGCGAGGAGGAAGGGCGAGAGCTCGTCCACACCCTCGAGGCCTGCGTTCAGCAGATCTCCGAGCTCGTGCGCGAGCTCGCCAATACCGTTCGCGACGATTCGCGGACGAGTCGTTTCCAGCCCGAGATTATCGACGTCGATGACCTCGCAGCCCGCGTCCGACGCCAACTTCGCGCCACCGTCGTTGGCCGCGACATCCGCGTCACGGTGTTTCAGACTCGAGAAGCACCGCCGACGATTTATAGCGTGCGCGTGATGCTTGAGCGCGTCGTCGACAACATCATGACCAACGCGGCCAAGTACACATCCCACGGCAGCATCATCGTCGAGGTCGGCGGCACGCCGGGGTTCTTGGTCCTCAAGGTCTCCGATACCGGTCGCGGGATCCATGCCGACCGTCTCGAAGAAGTGCTGCGCGCCGCTGGCCCCGATCCAAATCCGCCGACGGGCGGCAGCCAAGGCACTGGCATCGGCATCGTGTCGCGCTTGCTCGACCAGCTTGGTGGCCGCCTGGAGATCATGAGCGAGCCTGGCGAGGGCACCACGGCATGGATTTACGTACCTTCCGAGGGGACCCCCGACGTCATCGAGTTTGGCGTGGACGGTACGGGTGAGCCGATCGAGTCCGTGATGCGGCGCGTCGTGAAGATCCGCGTGAAGCACCGGCTCAAAGGTAGCGAGCATGCCTAGCCAGGGTGACGGCGCCCGCATGGTCGACGTCTTCCTCCACTACCTACGGGTGGAGGGCACGCGGGTGGTTTTCGGAGTCCCCGGCGGGTTGCTCCACCCATTTTTTGCCGCCGTTGAGCGCGATCCCGAGTTTCGCCTGCTTGTGACCAAGCACGAGGGCGGCGCCGCCTTCATGGCCGACGGCTATGCGCGGGCTGGGGGCCGCTTGGCGGTGTGCGCCGGTACATCGGGCCCCGGCGCGACCAACCTCGTGACGGGTGTCGCGGTGGCGTACTCCGACGGGATCCCGATGTTGGTCGTCACCGGTCAGGCTCCCTCCCACGCCCTCGGCAAAGGCGCCGCCCAGGAGACTCCGCCGGAGGACATCGACATCGTCGCGATGTTCAAGCCCATTACGAAGTACTCGACGATGATCCAGGGACCGGCCCGCATGGCCCACCACCTCCGTCGCGCGCTGCGTCTCGCGCTGACCGGGCGCCCGGGCCCAGTCCATCTCAACGTGCCGGTCGACTTCTGGGAACAGCCAGCGATGGAAGACTGGTTCGAACCGTCGACGTACCGACCCACCAGTGAGCTGTTCGATCGTCGCGCAGTCAGCACTGCGTCGCGCAAACTCTTGGAGGCCCGCCGTCCCGTTCTCCTCGTCGGCTCGGGAGTCGGTGCCGCCGGGGCCACCGAGCACGTCCGCGCACTCGCCGAACTCCTACCCGCCCGGGTCGCCACCACCCCGCGGGCCAAGGGATCATTCCCCGAGAACCACCCACTGTCGCTCGGCGTCATGGGCATTGCCGGGCACCGAGCGGCGAAAAATGCCCTCCTGTCGGACGACGTCGATGTGCTCATGACGATCGGCGCATCGCTCAACGAAACCACCACGCTAAACTGGCACCCCAACTTTCGCCCGAGCGATGCGCTCATCCAGCTGGACATCTCGGTCGATCGGATCGCCCGAAACTATCCCGTCGATATCCCCTTAGTCGGCGATGCCCAGACGATCGGGATCGAGCTCATCTACCACATCCATCGCCTGTTGCGTGACGGCGAGCAGCCCCGATCGCTGTGGCGCGACGCCGAGCCACTCGTTCACGACGACCTTTTCTACGACGAACCGGAGTTGCGGCGTTCCGACGCGACGCCCGTCACCCCCCAGCGCTGGCGCGTCGACTTGTGCGAGGTGCTCCCGCACGACGCGATCGTCTTCAGCGACATCGGTGGGCACATGCTGTTCAACGTCCACGACCTCCAGATTCGCGACGATCAACGCTTTTTGCTCAACCTCGGATTTGGGTCCATGGGACATGGAACCGCCGCCCCCATCGGCGCGGCGCTGGCGGCTCCCGAACGGCCGATTGTGGCGATCATTGGCGATGCGTGCTTCGCCATGACCGGCATGGAACTGTTGACCGCTCACGAGTACGGACTTCGAGTGATCTGGATCGTCGAGAACAACCAGATGCATGGCATCACGTGGTTCGGGAGCCAGCTGGTAGGTGAGCGCCAGCCAATGCATGCGGTACGCAACCGTAAGCCCGTCGACATCGCGGGGATCGCTCGCGCGATGGGCCTGCGCGCGGACGTTGTCGAGCGCCCGGGTCAGATGCAAACGGCGCTGCGTGAGGCCCTCGCCGAACCCGGGTCATCGGTGATCGAGGTCCGCGTCGCGGGCCACATCTCACCGCCTCTCGGCCCGCGCGCGCAGACAATCGCGGGGTTCCGTAACCAGTAGCGGGGATCATGGACCGGAGCGGACCGATCGAAGATGGGACCTGGAGCGAGCGGCTCACCGCATTCGTCGTCGACGGCGACCAACGCTTGCACGGCTACGATGTGCTGGGTGATCTCGCCCGGCACTACAGCTTCGCGGAGATCGTACTTACAACTCTCGTGGGCGAGCCACCGTCGCCTCCGGTCGGGCGTGTGTTCTCGATCGCGATGGCGGCACTCGTACCGATCGGCGTCGCTCGGGGGGCCAGTCACGCCACGAGCCTCGCGCGGATGCTCGGCACGCCGCCGCGGGCAACGGTGGCGATTGCAGCCGGATTGCTGGCCGAGACCGCGGACGAGCTGTTAGATCGGCATGCACCTCTGCTGGCCTGGCTCGGCGACATCGTCGGCGAGCCGCCAGCTGCTGCGATCACCGACGACCCGGGTGAACTCGCGCGTGCGCGCGCCCTGGTCGACGCGCTCGGCAACGACGCGGCGATCTGCCCGGCGATCTCGGCGTGGCCGTTCACTCGCGATGCGACGGCGATCGCCCTGCTCCACGCCTGCGGCCTGCGGACAGTGCTCGGTTTGACAACCGCCATGGTCATCGCCGCGACACCGGCGCTGATTGCCGAGGCCGCCCAGCACCCGCCACGCTCCCTGCGCGAGTACCCGATCACGCTGCCGCGGTTTCGCTATTGCGAGGGCAACGACGATGGACGCTGATGTTCCGCTGCACACGCGCGTGGCCCATGCTGGCCACCGCGACAATCGCTACTTCGGCCATGCAGTAGGCGCCGAGCTTGCCGGCCAAACGGGATGGTGGGCGCTGACCGCGATGGCGTGCGGACGCGACCCGATCAGTCCGGAAGACGCCGCCGTGCTCGACGACCTTGCGGTCTGCTGCACCGTCGCCGATCCGCGGATCTGGCCGCTCAAGCTGGTGCGGATCGCGTCCGCATGGGGGCACCCGCTGGCGGCGTTGGCCACAGCCATGCGCGCGATCGAGGGATTCCACGGCCCGTTCGCCGCCCTCGGCGCTGCGCGGTGGTTCACCGCCCTGCGCGCCGAACTCGGCGAGTCCCCAGACGCCGCAACGCTCGCTGACGCCGTCGCCCGCCGGTTGCGCGACGATCCCAGCCCGATCGGTGGCTTCGGCGTCCCCGCCCGCGACGAAGACGAGCGCGTGGCCTGGCTGCAGCGTTGCCTCGACCAGCGCGGTCGCGCCGGCGGTACGCACTGGCGACTCATGCGTGCGATCGAAGCCGAGCTCGTGCGCGAGCGTGCCACACGGGTCAACATCGGTGGTGCCTCCGCGGCGATCCTTCTCGATCTCGGGTTTACGGCCGACGCCGTGCCATGGATGTCGCTGCTCGTGTTGTTCCCAAGCCTGTACGCAAACGCCATCGAAGGCGGCGAACAGGCGCCCGCGATCCTTCGCGAGCTCCCCGCCGACGCCATCGACTATCGCGGTCCGGCCCCGCGCCGCAGCCCACGGGCGCAGGGCGGCCAACCGTAAAGCGGGCTGCCGATCACGTGTAGTCGAAGCGCCAACTGCCGCCGAAGCCGATGCCGATCGACAGCTTCTTCGGCACTTCCCCCTCGGACATGCGCTCGAGCAAGCTGCGCGCAAGGTTGGGCATCAGCGACCCACGCAGGGCGTGGTCCAGGGCCCGCGCGCCCGTCTCCGCCTCTGTGCACCGCCCCACCAGCTCGGTGATCAGCGCATCCTCGAATACGACCTCCGTCCCATGTGCCTGGCGCACGCGCTTGCCAAGCGCTCCGAGCTTCAGCTTCGCGATGTCGGCGAGGATCTCCGGATCCATGGGTCGGTAAGGCACGATCGACATGCGTGCGAGCAGCGCCGGCTTGAAGTGCTTCGACAGCGCCGGTCGAATTGCTGTGACGACTTCGTCGGTCTCGGGCTTCTTGCCGCCCTCGTGCAGCTTCATGATCGCGTCGGTCGCGAGGTTGCTGGTCAGAATGACGACGGTGTTGCGAAAGTTGACGACGCGTCCTTCGCCGTCCGACAACATGCCCTTGTCGAACACCTGATAGAAAAGATTCATGACTTCGAGGTCGGCCTTCTCGCACTCGTCGAGCAATACGACGCTGTAGGGTTTCTGGCGTACCGCCTCGGTCAGCATGCCGCCCTCGCCGTAGCCGACGTACCCCGGCGGTGAGCCGATCAGCCGGCTGACGGTGTGTTTCTCCTGGAACTCCGACATGTTGATCGTCGTCATCGATCTCTCGCCGCCGTAGAGGAGATCAGCGAGCGCGAGCGCGGTCTCCGTCTTGCCCACACCGGAAGGGCCGACGAAAAGCAACACCGCGATCGGTGTGTCGGGGTTTCGTACGCCGGCGTGAGCCA
Source organism: uncultured Myxococcales bacterium (assembly GCA_902826865.1). Taxonomy (GTDB): domain Bacteria; phylum Myxococcota_A; class Polyangia; order Nannocystales; family Nannocystaceae; genus Xiheibacterium. The sequence goes on along the minus strand of CADEGN010000002.1, from coordinate 35,923 downwards.
TGCGCACGGCCTCCGCCACAGCCTTGGTGGCCTGGTTCTGGCCCTTGATCCTAGTCTCGAGGTTCCCCTCGAGGTGCAGGACATTCTCGACCGAACTCGACTTCATCTTGTTGACGGGGATCCCCGTCCAATCCGACACGACCTGGCCGATCGCGTCGCGATTGACCTCGGCGTGGACCAGCGGGGATTCCCCGCCGACCTCGAGCAGGGCCTTGCGCGCGGCCTCGCACGCTGCGAGCCGCTCGTGCTTGTTCGAATCGTCGGCCCCGCGCAGCTCGTCGGTCGCGGCGCGCAAGCGTGCGATGGCGTCTTTCTCTGCGGCGAGTTTCTGCTCGAGGCCGCCCATCTCGGTCTGAATCGCCTCGCGTCGAGCCTGGAGCTCGGCAACCTTGCCGTCGTCGGCGAGCGCGCCCTCGTCGATGTCGCGTTGGCGTGCACCCAGTTCGCGATCCACACTGGCGAGCTCGCTACGAAGAGCCGTCAACGCCGGTGGCGGGGCATCGAGCTCGATGCGCACCCGCGCCGACGCGGTATCGAGCAGGTCGACAGCCTTGTCGGGCAGTTGTCGGCCGGTAATGAAGCGCTCCGACAACTCCACAGCTGCGACGACGGCCTCATCACGGATGATCACGTTGTGCGAATTCTCGTAGGTGTGTCGCAAGCCGCGGAGCATGAGCACCGCATCGGCCACGTTCGGCTCGTCGACCTTCACCGGTTGAAATCGCCGCTCGAGGGCGGCGTCTTTCTCGAAGTACTTCTTGAACTCCGACCACGTCGTGGCGGCGATCGTCCGCATCTCACCGCGCGCCAGCGCAGGCTTGAGCAGGTTGGAGACCTCGCCCGCGTCGGCGCCCTGGCCGATCAGCGTGTGGGCTTCGTCGATGAAGACGATGATCGGCGTGGGTGATCCCTTGACCTCAGCGATGACTTTCTTTAACCGATTCTCGAGCTCGCCCCGCACGCCGGCCCCGGCCTTGAGCAAGCCCATGTCGAGGCCGAGCAGCTCGACCTGCTGGAGTTCGGTCGGGACCTCTTTGTTGACGATCGCGCGCGCGAGCCCCTCGACCAGCGCGGTCTTGCCCACCCCGGGCTCGCCCACGATGATCGGGTTGTTCTTTCGCCGCCGGGCGAGGATGTCGATCACCTGACGGATCTCGCCGTCGCGACCAAAGATCGGATCGATCTCGCCTTTGCGCGCTTTGTCGGTGTACGAAATGGTGTAGCGGTCGAGCGCCTCGCGTCCGGCCGCGGCCGGCCGCGCGGTGCCGGCCTCGCCCCCGGCGGTTGCCGTCGGGACTTCAAACGCCTCGCGTGTGCCTGCGACGACCTCGGCGAACACCTTCTTCAGCTCGCCGAGTTCGATCCCCTCGAACTCTGCGAACGACTCCGAGGTGTAGCGGGCGGGCCGCTCGAGGAACTCGAGCAACAGATCGCCGGAACGGATCTGCACCGCGCCGCGTCCGAGCGATGCGCCCACCCAAGCGTTCTCAAACCACCCGAAGAGGTTCTCGGCCCACAGCGGCCTGCCAGCGTTGCCGGTCCGCATGCGCTGCAAGCTGCGCTCGACGGCGGCGAGCTGCTTCAATCGGTCCTTGCGGAAGTAGCGAAGGATCGCCGCAAAATCGCCGTCCTCGATCGAGAGCAAACCGTGAAGCATGTGCTCAACGTTGATCTCGTAGTAGCGGCCGCTAGCGGCGAGCTCGACCGCACCGTTGAGGGCGCTGGTGCACGTGGGATTGAGACGGTTGACGAGGGCTCTCGGTTCGACGCGCATCGGAATCAGCCTTGCAGAAATGTTGAGTCGTTGGTGCCGGTCATTCGTCGTCCGGCACGGTGCTACTGGTGCCGTGGATCTGCACGGGCACGCTCAGGTGAGTCTGCTTGGTGGCGCCCTGACGCGAGGACAGCCACGAA
>CADEGN010000002.1:7356-33999 GCA_902826865.1 uncultured Myxococcales bacterium | reverse complement strand
GCCAAGCCGGCGTGACGAGGCGTCACCGAGGAGAAACGGCGGGCGAGCGTGCTCGGCGAGGACGAGGTCGAGCTCGAAGTCGATCGGCTCAGGGCACATGAGCTCGAGCAACTCGCAGACGACCGGGTACATGTCGCCGTCTTGCATGAAGCGGCGGAAGTTCTCGTGCAGCGGGCCGATGCGAATGATCGCCTTACCAGCGCGGTGGTAGCACTGGACGCCGAGTACCGAGCTCTGTCCCAGGGTGGAGTTGCGCGTCTGCAGGAGCATGCGCTGGTCGCCATCGAGGCTGACCCATCCACCGGCAAACTGCACCACCATCACTGAGGCATCGTCGCCGAGCGCGGCACGACAGGTGTCGCGGAGCGCCGTCTCGATCACGTGGGCCGAGCGGACTTGGGACGCGAGCAGCGGAGCGAGCCGCACGAGCTGCCACAGGGGGATGTGCCTGGGGCGACGGCCCGATCCGCGATCGTAGCCAGCGAGGGCGAGCATTCGCCGGGACCAAGCGTCGTCAACGTTCCGCGAAAACTCGCGAGCGAGGTCGAACTTGGTCCCCCCGCGGTACAGGAAGCTGACCAGACGATGGTGGAAGATGTCGAGAAAATCGCGGCGAACTCGGCCGCTGTCCTGCGCCTGCGCGATCTCCTCGGCGACGAACAGCGGCATCGGTGTGGCGGAGCCGGTCACACCGAGGAACGTTGTGGTTACTTCGAAGCGCTTGCGCGCGGCGGTGAGCAGATCCGATACCGACCGCGGGACGTCGCCCCACGTCAACTTGCGCACGTCCCCCGCGGAGAAGACGAGATCAGGATCGTGATGGAAGCGAATCCCCTCACGATCGTAGGGCCCGTCGCCACCGATGCGCACCGCGTGGGGTGTGAGACGCTCGAGCATCCCAACGACGTAGAAGAAATCGTACTGCGCGGCGTGGGCCAGCAGATCCGCCCGCGCTGCTTCGGGATCGCGCAGCCCGGCCAGCTCGACCTCGGCGGGCGTCAGAGGATCATCCGCTGTCCGTTGCGCGCTGGCCACCGGTACTCGACCTTGGACGGGTGGAGGACGAGCTGCGTCTCGGCGAGCGAGTTGAGCGGGACGTGGCTCGCCAGCAGCTCGTCGAGGATACACCCGAACACGAATGCTTCGCCGGCGGTGCCGTGACGCGCCTCGTCGACCTCGACGTCCACGCGCACACCGCGGACCGGCGCGCCCTCGAGGACCCGGGTGACGGCGTGCGAGGTGACCTTGCGGATCGACTCGATCCGCAGCTCGTTGGCACGACCGGCCGTCGGGCTGGCCTCGCGCTGGAAGTTGTACAGGGCCAAGGTGGCCCGCAGGATCGAGGCACTGGCCAAGGACGTGCGGTTGAGCCCAAGGTGAGAGAGCAGACGCCAGTGCAACTCGCCGTCGAGGCGCGGCCGGGCCGGAACCGTGACCGGATGGATGTTCTTGAAGGGCGCCGGGCTGGAGACTCCGCGGACCGTGGTGCTGATCTCGCCGAGCTGGAGATCGGCGGGCAGCGAACGGTTGGTGGCGGTGACGTCGATGGAAAGGACCTCCTCGACTTCCGATGGGGCCGCGTCGCGAGGGGTCACAATGGAGATGTATGTGTCGATGCCATCATCGATCGGTGACGCCGTGGGGCGCAGCACGTAGTAGGCGCCGTCGCGGTTGTCGGTGGCGTGGCTGTACGCGACAAACGGCTGGTAGTTCTTGCGCTGCACCTGCCCCTGCCGAACACCGATGACCTCGTTGACGGCGTAGATCTCCATGTGCGCGGGCTTGACCCCGGCTGCGCGCATCAGGTGCTCGCTCACCCGCGGGTCGCGCTTGATCGGATCGGCCGAGCACTCGAACAGGTTCACAACCGGCGTGCAGAACAGGCGAAAGTTGTCCACCGCAATCCGGGCGGGCAGCGCGGGGGGCCGCTCGAACGCGAAGGCGAGCTCGAAGCTATCGTCGGTGATGCTACCGCGGTCTAGGTTGCGCACGTCGACAAACAGGAGCTTTGCCGACAGCGTGAAGTACTCCTGCAAATACCTGTAGCCGTCCAACGCGAAGCTGGGCCACGGCAACAGCGCTTCGTTGGGGCCAAACCCGATCGGAACCACGCCGTCGGTGCCGATGCTGGTCGGCGCGTTCGTACCCGAGCGCAGGGTGACCTGCCGTAAGTAGCGGCGAAACCACAGATACAAGCTCGCCGAGAGCGGCTGCTCGCCGTGCAAGAGCAGGCGAATGCCCTCGGGGCGAGTCACCAGCGTGCGCCCTGGCTCGGTGGTGTGCATCCGCAGGCGGATGACCGGGCGCGCCGCGGAGGTCTCGTCGAGAAGCGCTTCGACCATCTCGATCGGCAGCAGCTCGACGTCTTGGGTCGTACGAAACTCGCAGGATGTACCCTGCAGCGAACGGCTCGCCACCCGAGTGCCGCGGGGAACCAGCAGGGCTGCCCGCAGCGCGCGCAACGGAGGCGCATACTGGATGATCGACGTGGCTGGGATCGGCCGCAGAAAATGGGGCAGAAGCAGTTGCGCTATCCCGTGGACAACCTCGGGGACCGCGTCGTCGACCCGCTCGCGGATCCTCGCCGTCAGGAACGCGAAGCCCTCGAGCAAGCGCTCCACGTCGGGGTCGCTGCCGCGCTCGGCCAATAGACCGGCGGTGGTCGGGTGGACCAACGCGAACTCGCGGCCCATCTCCCGCAGGTACGTCAGCTCGCTCTCGTAATACTTGGACCCCACGGGACTAGTCGACCTTTACGCGCCCGCCAGGGTCCACCTCAGTGCGCACCCGTACCATGCCGTTATGGCGCTCGGTCGACAAGCGCGCGGCAATCTCGAACACCAGCTTGAGCGGATCGTCGCTCGGCATCAGCCGGACGCGCACGCTCTTCAGCCGCGGCTCATACTCCGCCACCGCGGCGCGGATGGACTTTTCCATCAGCAGCGCGGCGTTCGGGAAGTTGTGCGCGAGATCGACGAGATCGATGATCCCGAGCCCCGGCGACGACATCGAGTCGCCAAGGCGCGTGTTAAGAATGACTCGCAGGTTGGCGAGGATCGACTGCACCTCGTCCAGCGGACGAGATGGGTCGGCGGCGGTGAGGCGTGAAAGCAGGCCCCGCATGCGTTAGCCGCGGGCGCCCTCGCCCCAGCTATCCGGATGCTCTGCACCGGTGGTCACGTCGGTCCAGACGATCGTGTGGAACACGAACGTGACCTCCTCCATCGGCGGCAGATTCGAGCTGATGACCTGCGAGGTGTCCGGAACGTAGAGCCGGCTGGAGTTCACTCGCCCCTTGGAGAACGCCACCGTGAAGTTCTGTTGGGTGGTGCCATCGCCATCAGGATTGGGACGGTAGAACTTGAGGATACCGTCGATGACTTGGTTCTCGCAGAGCGCCTTGAGAATCAGCGGCGTCGACTTGTCGATGCGCTTGCGGATCAGCAGAGGCTGATGAACGCGGCGACCGGTGGCCATGGCCGACCCGGCCTCGCGCGCCGTCTCGACACCCGACTCGTAGTAGAGGCACTCGATGCTATCGGCCCGGCCGAGGCTCGTCTGCGTCGACTCGCCCTTGACGTCAGCGCCGTTGGCCTTGAGGAATAGATGGACTGTTTCCGCCATGGCACGCAACGTAGCAGCGGCCTCCGAGCGCGACAAGGCGCGGCACGGGTTGTACGGCCGGATTTAAGCCCGAACTGGCACCGAGCTGGCAGCACCACCGGATCGCCGCACGCCCGTTCACGGTGCGAAACCAACCACCGGGCTCCCCGGGCCCGGCCTGCGGTGGCCCGCCGATCACGCGCATGCCACGGAGTTCAACCTCGGGTCGCATTAAGCCGTCCGACCCTTGGAGTTATCCCGGCGACGGGTCATCCTTCTGCGCACTCGCCCATGCTGCGCATCACCCTGTCCAAGGCCGGCGAGGCCCCACGGTCGGCCAACTTCGACAAGCGCGAGATCACGGTCGGTCGCACGTCGAACAACGACGTCGTGATCCCGGAGCCCGGCGTCTCCAGCTCGCACGCTCGGATCCTCTTCACGGGTGCGGAAATCACGATTATCGATCTCGAGTCGACCAACGGAACGTTCGTAAACGGCGGACGCATCCAAGGCCCGCATATCCTGTCGCCGCGGGACGAGGTCTTCATCTGTGCGCATCGGATCGACTTCGAGATGGTTGGGGTGCAGCCCGCCGGGCGGCCTGGTACCGGTGCGCACCCGGCCGCCGGCATCGATCCTTCGCCGCGGCCCTACACGCCAAGTGCGCTACCGGGCTTCACGCCGCAGTCGTTCGCTGGGCCGCCACCCATGCCGGGGCCGATTCCAGCTCCGATCGCTCCGCCGATGGGGCCCGGGCCGACCGGTGTTGCACCGATGGAACCCGAACCGTTAGGCCCGCCCATGGCCCCCGCAGCGCTTGGGCAGATGCCCGCTGCGGTGTCCGTCTCGCCCGGCTTCGATCCGAATCGCTTCGCGATCCCGTCGCCCGTGGGTGGTGGCGGTCCGAGGCCACCGGAAGACCCGACGATGCCGCCGCCCCTCGCTCCGATCGGATTCGAGGCGGCGATGCCGGAACTGCCCCCCGCCGTGGCACCGCCGCCCGATCTGCCGCCGCCGGCGCTTGTCAGCACGCCAATACCGCCGCCGGTCATCCTCCAGCCACCGGCGCGCACCGGCGCAACCGTAACGCCCGCCAACGGAGGCGTCGCTGAGCCACCGCCGCCCGTCGGTCCGGATACGCGCGAGCCCCCCGCGAGTCTCGATCCGATCGCGCATCCGGGTCCGTCGTGGCAACCACCCGCGCCGATCGCTTCGTCGGGGCTCGACGGCGTTGGCGCTCCGTCGGTCATGATGTCGCCGCCGGCACCGATCTCGATTCCACCGCCACCGCCCGACCCGCCACCGCCCGCGATGCCCCCCGTGTCTCTCGCACCGGCCGAACGGCCGCTGGACCCGCCGTTTTCGAATCCAGCCGCCCTCGACCACAGCGAACGGCGAGCAGAGCCCGCCGCGAGCCCGAGGAATCCCGAGCCGATCATCGAGGCCGTCGATCCGGAGCCATGGGTCAGCGAAGAAGTGCCCACGGCTACGCCGAACCCGCAGCCGGGCGCCCGATCGCGGGTGCCGATCGCGGTCGCTCCACCCGCCCTCGCCGTGGCCGGCGCGCGCACGCCTGAGCCGCGCGCCGAGGTCGGTTTCCGCGTCGACGATCTCGCTGGAGTTGCGGGTCCCACCGCGGAGGCAACGGCGCTCACACGCGTGTTCGCGAGCGTGTTCGCGAAGTTGACCGACGGCGATGAATTGCCGGGACGCGACGCCGACACCCGTGCACACGCACGCGCCGAGGCGGTTCGTTTGCTCAGCTTGGCCGCGCAAACGGTCCCGAACCTGCAGGTGCGCCCGGTGGCCGAACGAATCGCCAGCGAGATCTGCGGCCTGGGGGCGCTCACGGCCCGTCTCGCCGAGCCCGATGTGCAGGAGATCTTCGTTCATGGGCCCGATCGCGTGCAGGTGCGCCGCGGCAGTGGCGTGGCCGCGGAGATCGATGCCCGCTTCACCTGCCGCCAGGCCATCGAGGTGGTCGTCCGCCGCCTGACCCAAACTCCGTTTGGTGCGGACAATCCCGTCGTCGACGCGCGCACCCTCGATGGTGCAGACGTCTACGCCGTGCACGAGTCCATCGCGACCGATGGCCCGGTCGTCACGATCTCCCTGCCCTCGCCCTCAACGCCGCGCTTCACCCTCGAGTCGCTGCTTGCGAGCGCGGCGCTCTCGCCTGGAATCGCCAACCTGCTGACGCTATGCGTGCAAGCAGGCGTCACCATCCTGATCTGCGGCGCCCCCGGAACTCGGTCCTTCCCACTTCTGGCCGCGCTCATCGATGCCGCGCCGGCAACCGATCGCCATGTCCTCGTGCGGCCGATGTCGGAGTCAGGCAAGCTGCCGGCCCATGTCGTGGTGCTCGAGGGTGACGGCCTCGTGGGCACCGACGATGTCTCGGTGATGCAAGCCCTCGTGCGCACCGCCGTTGGCCTTCGGCCCGATCGCCTCACTGTCCATGAGATCGGCGGACCTGAAGCTGCCGATGTGCTCGCGTCGGGTTCGCGCGGCCTCGCCGGTATGCTCCTATCCACCCGCGCCCCCACGGCCAACGACGCCCTCGCCCGCCTCGCCGCCCTCGCCGGCTTGGCGGGCTCGCACAGCGATGCGGCCACCCGTGCAGCCGCGTTCGCCCACGCCATCGAGCTCGTCGTGACGGTGGCGCGCCTCGCCGATGGCCGCACCCGAGTCATTGAGGTCGCCCAGCTTGGCGTCGACACGATGGGCCGCGCAGGCGCAATCGAGATCATCCGATACGAACCGAAAACGGGGACATGGCGCCACACAGGCGTCACCCCAGCCCTGTTCGAGACCCTGCAACGGCGGGGCATCGCTGTCGACACAGGGATGTTGGCGGGCTGACTCCGCAACTTGCGTCCCTGTCGCGACTCATGTTGAGATTTCGCGACTTTCGCCCGAAGCACCCGATGTCCAAACCTCGCTCGCATCGCACCGTCGCCACCGCGATCCTCGGCCTGCTCCTCGGCCTCGCCGCCGATCTTGGCTGCAAGAAGAACGAGCCGCCGCCGTGCAACCCGGAAGAGAAGAGCACGTTCAAGATCCGGGTGTTGGTTCAACCCGCGGCCGTGATCAATCCCGACGATCGCGGCGATTCCCTGGCGACAACCGTGCGCCTGTACCAACTCACCGACGACGCTGCGATCACCGCCCTCGATTTCACCGAGACCTGGCAAAAGGGCAAAGAGGTGTTCGGCGACGCATACCTCGGTGAGGAAGAGCGCACGATCTACCCGGGCAAGCCGGAGCTAGTGGAGATCGAGCCCGATCCCAAGGCCAAGTACGTGCTCGCGGTCGCGATCTTCCGCGAACCAACCGGGGTGAGCTGGTATCGGCTGTGGGAACTGCCGAAGTACCACGGCCATTCGGTGTGCAGTGCCGAACGTACCGGCAGCACCTGGCCCGATCCGTGCTTCTACGTGCTTCTCGAGCGCAACGTCGTCGATGGCGGACACACTCCGCCGCCCGGCTTCGACGCCAGCAAGGCCGGCGTACAATGCCCCGGGCCTCCGTTGCGGACCGAGCCGCCGGCGCCCGAACCGAAGAAGAAAAAGAAAAAGAAGAAACTCGACCTCAAGAAGGCGAAAGATGCCAAGGCACCCGAGGCACCCAAGGCCGAAGCGCCGAAGATGCCCGAGGCGCCGAAGGCACCGGAAGCACCGAAGGCACCCGAAGCGCCCGAGGCACCCAAGGGATAGGACGTCATGGCGAAGCGGCACCTCGAGCGCGTGGTGTGGAGCGAGGGGATGCTCATGTGCCCCCAGCACCTGCAGCAGCAAGATCTCTACTTTGAAGCGACGCTCGCGTCGCGGCTCGCGGCCGCCACGCCCTATTCGTGGGGTGTCGTGGCGATGACGATCGATGAGGGGGAGTTGAAGGCGGGTGGCCTCAAGCTGTCCGAGTTCGCGGGCATTTTGTCCGGTGGCCTACCGGTCGAGTTCGCGCCGGGCGAATCGGGGAGCCCAGCCACCCGTCCGCTCAGCGACTTCTTTCCCACGACGGCGCCGATGCTCGAGGTCTACCTGGCAGTGCCAGCCGCGCGCGAGGGCATCCCCAACTACCAAGACGCCGTCGACGAGACCGGCAACGCCCGTTTTCGCATCGCCAACCGGCCGGTCCCCGATCTCACGATCGCCAAGACCCAGCAGATTGTGGCGTTTGGCCGGCCAAACTGTTCGCTCCTGTACGGCACCGAGGGCCGAGACGACTTCGAGACGATCAAGATCGCCGAGGTCATCCGCGACGGCACGGGTTCGTTCGCGCTGAGCCGCAACTACATCCCGCCGGCACTCAAGGTTTCGGCGTCCCCTGTGCTCTCGAATTGGTTGCAGGATCTGCTCAGTGTGATGTTGACCAAGCAACGCGCACTCTCGGAGACGCGGCGACAAATCGATGCTTCGGCGGTCGAGTTCACCGGCCAGGACATCACGCGATTTCTCCTGCTCAACGCGCTCAACACCTACATCCCGCATGTCCGTCACATCATCGAGAGTCGGGCGACTTCACCCCTTGGTGCCTACCTCACGCTGATCGAGCTCGGCGGGTCGCTGACGACCTTCTCGTCAGAAATCGATCCGTCGACGTTCCCGCGCTTCAACCACACCGATCTACGCGCGACGTTCGAGGAGCTGTTCGGGATGCTCAACAAGATGCTCGGCGCCACGGTGCGCGAGCTCTGCATCACCGTCCCCCTCGAGGCACGCCAAGACGGCATGTGGATCGGACAACTAAAGGATGAGCGGCTGCCGCGCTGCCCCCGGTTCGTCCTGGCGGTCGAGGCCGACCTTCCGCAGCAGGACACCGCAACGCGGCTGCCCAAGCTGTCGAAGATAGCCTCGTGGAAGGCCATCAATCAGATCGTCCGATCGGCGACCCCCGGCGTGCCGCTGGTGGTCACCCACCGCCCGCCGCCCGAGGTGCCCGTACGGCCCAAGCAGGTCTACTTTCTGCTGACCGTCGAGGACCCGTACTGGCGGCAGATCGCCACCGAGAAGACCGTCGCGATCTACCTGCCGCCCCCCTTCGACCCCACCAAGGCAAAGATCACGCTGCTCGGCGTTCCCGAGCGGCAGACGCAATCGTAACCGGAGTCCGGCGATGGATCGCGTCAACGAAGTGACCAAGGACTGCTTCAACGCGCTGGTCCAGATCCGCACCCTTGCCGACGAGGGTCTTCTGGCGCCAGAGATGTTCCACGCCCGAATGATCGCCTTCATCGACGACATGTTCTCGCGCGGCCAACGGGCGGGCTTCGACAGCCAAGACATCCAAGACATGGCGTACGCCATGGTCGCGCTGGCCGATGAAGTCGCCCTGCGCAAGCCCGGAGGCATCCGCGACGTGTGGATGAGCAAGCCGCTGCAGCTCCACTATTTCAACGAGAACCTCGCCGGAGAGGGGTTCTTTCACCGACTTGAGTACGTGATCGCCAACCCGCGCCGCGCCGACGTTGCCCGCGTCTTCTACATGTGCCTGCTCTTCGGCTTCCAGGGCAAGTACGCCGTGCGCGGCGGCGAACTCGAGCTTGCCGCGGTTCAACGCCGGGTGAAAGACGTGCTCGGGATCTCGGCCAAGCCCGAGCCGCTCTCGCGCAAGCATTTGCGCCCGCGCGAGCGAGTTAGCCGCGCGCGCCAGACGTACATTTCCGTGTGGATCGGTCTTCTACTGCTGTTGTTCGCGCTGGCACTGATCATCGTGCTGCGCCGCGCCCTCGACTCGCAGACCAGCTCAATCCTCAAACGCATCGAGGCGCTCGCTCCCCAGTGAGGCAGCCATGATCGCCGCGCTCAAGTACATCTTTGCCGTCTTGCTCATCGCCGCCGCTTGGACGGTGGTGCTACTGCTCGATCTGCCGAAGTGGGTCGCCATCGTTGCGACGGTGGTGATCGTCGTCGTGCTCGCCACCTACGTGATCATCAAGGTCGTGCGGGCCAAGGCCGCCGCCCGCGAGATCGAGCGCGCACTCAAGGCCCAAGCCGATCGCCACGCGGCGTCCGCGCGGCCGGATCTCCGAGGTGACATCGACGCGATGCAGCAGGAGTTCTTGCGCGCGATCGCGGCGCTAAAAACCAGCAAGCTCGCCGGCAAGACGCCAGCGGAGGCGTTGTATGCCCTGCCCTGGTACATGATCATCGGGCCGCCCGGTGCGGGCAAAAGCACCGCATTGCGCAACAGCGGCCTGCGCTTTCCCTACCTTTCCAAGTCGGGCGGCGGCGTGCAAGGCGTTGGCGGCACGCGCAACTGCCAGTGGTGGATGACCAACGACGCCGTCATCCTCGACACAGCCGGGCGCTACACGACCGAGGACAGCGACCGCGAGGAGTGGCTCTCGTTCCTCGACTTGCTCAAGCGAAATCGGCCCAAGCAGCCGATCAACGGCGTGATGGTGGCGATTGCCGTCACCGACATCTCCGAGGCCCATCCGGAGGACGTCCACACGCGCGCGAGAGAGATCCGGTCACGCATCGACGAGGTGATGGCCAAGCTCGAGATGGTGGTGCCGGTCTATGTGCTGTTCACCAAGCTCGACCTTCTGCCCGGTTTTGTCGAACTCTTCGGCGATCTCGGCAACTCCGAGCGCAGGCAGATCTGGGGCTTCACCGCGCCGGTGAGCGTGCGCTCGGACCCGGCCCAGATGTTCGTACAGAACTTCGACGAGCTATCGGCGACGATCGAGCGCAGAGCCCTGCGGCGAATGGGTGACGAGCGCCGAGCGGAGACCCGCGACAAGGTCTGGGAGTTTCCGCAGTACTTCGAGCCCATGCGCGACAAGCTGGCCGCGTTTGTCGGGGAGCTGATGGCGGACAACGTCTACGCCGAGTCTCCGTACATGCGCGGGGCCTACTTCACCAGCGGAACGCAAGAAGGCCGCACCATCGACCGGATCATGAACTCGATGGCGGCGGCCTTTGGAATCCAGCCGAAGATCGCTTACACGACCCCGCAGATCGAACCGAAGAGCTATTTCCTCGGCGAGCTGTTCGAGAAGGTGATCTTCCCCGACAAGCAGATCGCCGCGCGAAGCGCCGCGAAACTGCGCAAGCAAGCGATGGTCGGTCACGCCATCGGCTTTGGCCTCGTCCTCGTGGCGGTCGGCCTGGCGACGCTGCCGGTGATGTCGTTTACCCATAACCGCGACTTTCTCACGGGCACCGCCGACGCCATCGGCAAGATCGAAGAACACACGGCGGCCAAGACCAGCGAACCGATCACGCTTGCCAACCTCAGCCCACTGCTCGACGTAGAGCGCACGTTCACGAGCTATGACGCAGACGGCGTCCCGCTCAAGCTCCGCATGGGCATGTATCAGGGCGACTTCTTTCGCGCCCAGGCGCGGCTCTTGTTCCTGCGCACCGTGAAGAATCAGTTGGTCAAGCCCCTGCTCGATATCGAAGTCGAGAAGCTCGATTACTTTCGCCAACGCTACATCGCGACCCAGGAAGAGTGCACGGAGGAGGAGCATCAGGAGTTCGAGGCTCGCCTGCGGATGTACCTCCTGCTCACCGGCATCGCCAAGGGTGAGGAAGAGATCCAATACCCCGTGCCTGGTGAACCGGGGCTCGATGCCGCCCAGACCAAGTGGCTGCGCGAGAAAATCGCAGATCGTTGGCTAGGTCCCATCCAAATGGCCGGTGACATCGTCGCCACGCGCGACACCATGCTGAAGGTCGCCGACAGCTACCTCGCGATCATCGGCAGCCAGCACGAATACCTGTTTCAGCGCAATGTCCGACTGGTCGACGACGTCCGGAAGATCCTCAAGCGCACCAACCAGATCGACGCGATGCTCAATCAGCTGCTGGCAAGCGTCGACGCCAAGGACAAGGGCCTCCTCGAGGTCACAGGTACCACGCGCGCCGTCGGCATCGACGGCGGAAAGCGGGTGCGCGGGATCTACACCCGTGAGGCCTGGGACACACAGATCGCCGAGCTACTCAAGGATCCGGTGGCCTCGCTGGGCGGTAACGAGTGGGTCCTTGGCATGAGCCAGGCCCAGGATGCCGAGCGCCGCGAGCTCCTGCGCGAGGAGCTACGCTCGCGCTACTTCGAAGACTACATCAAGGAATGGAAGAACTTCCTCGGTGCCACGTACGTGCGCCAGCCCGGGACGCCGACGGACCTCACCGAGCTGTTGAAGTCGCTCAGCGCGGGCGCCAACCCACCGCTTAAGTTCATGGCGCTCACCCTCGAGTATCAAACCACGCTGCAGGATCCCGCCGAGCCCGAGCCGGAAGAAGAGGAGTCGAGCGCGCTCGATCAGGGGCTTGAGGTCGCCGAGAAAGCGGGGGGAAAGGCGGCCGCCGCGGCCAAGAAAGCCAAGAAGGCCAAGGCGCTGGCCGACAAGCTCAGGGCCGAGAAAGAGGCCGCCAAAGCCCGCAATCCGCTCCTCAAGCAGAACGAGGACGTGAAGAAGGAGTTCGAGCCCTTCATCGCGTTCGGCCACGTCCCGCCGCCACCCGCACCGGAAGGCGCGCCCGCACCGCCGCCCACGCCCGTGCCGCTCGACACCTACCAAGAGGAGTTGAAGAAGGTCCGCGACGGCTGGAACCGCAAGCTCGAAGAGCCGGGCCCCGAGGCGACCAAAGCGCTACTCGATGCGGTGGACGGCGCCATTACAGCGACCAATGGCCTGCTCACCGAGCAAGAGGGAAACCCGTGGCAGAGCCAGCTCAAGCGCTTGCTCCTGCCGCCGTTGCAGGGTGCGCGCACGCAGGCGGCCGGCGACGTGGCCACCGGGATCCAGGCGCAGTATTGCACCGACGTCTACCAGCCGATGATGAAGTTGCTCGAGCGCTACCCGTTTAAGAAGGACGGAAAGTCGATGGCATCGCAGATGTTCACCGACTTCTTCACGCCCGAGACAGGATCGCTGTGGAAGTACTACGACAACTCGCCGATCTCGAGCGCCATCCCGCTCAAGAACAATTCGTTCGCGGTGGCCAAGCAAGGCACGGCGGCGACCACGGAGTACAACCGCCAGGTGGCGCTGTTCCTTAATCGCGCGCTTGATCTCACCCGCGCGATGTTCCCCGTCGGTAGCGACAAGATGTTCGTCGAGTTCGAGGTTCTGATCGTGCCCAACAAGAACGTCGCTTCCTCGGAGGTGGAAATCGATGGTCAGCTCGCCAAGTACACCAACGCTCCCGATCAGTGGTTTCGCATGCATTGGCCGGGCGAGACCAAGAGCCCGGGCGGTTTTATCCGGGCGAAGGGCTTGGACAAGCGCGATGGTGTATCCGAGCCGGGGTTTTGGGGCCTGTTTGCAGCGCTGGAGGAGGGCACCGTCAGTGGCGACGGCCGACTGTTCAAGCTCGCGTTCGACTTCAAGGCCAGCGGGATCGATATCCTCGAGATGCGCGTGCGCCCGGCCGATCCGGACTTAAACCCGTTCTTCGGCAATAGCGACCGACCGGTCGATTTCCTCGGCCTGTTCCGCCATCCCGATCTGGTTCCACCCCAGGCCGTGATCATCGGGCGCAACTGCAAGAGCGAGTGAGGCGACGGTGGCCAACCCACGCATCGGAGTGTTCGGCAAGTTGCCCAGCGCGGGCGACTTTGTCGCCCACAACGCGTCATCGCCGGCGGCTCGCGCCTATCAGGATTGGATCGTCGGCGAGGTCGAGAACCTCGCTGCCAAGCGCAAGCATCTCCCGGCTGTACCCGTGAAGTTCCTGATCCGGGATGCACTGGGCTCGAGCGCGTGCATCGGAGCGTTTGCGCCGAGCCGCGATCGCGTGGGACGAGAGTTCCCGCTCGCGGTCTTCGCAACTGTGGATCTGCCGGTTGCCGTCCATCGCTTCCCCTCGTTGCCCGTGGCGTATGCCGGCTACCTCGACGGGATCGCGCGGCTCGTAAGCGAAGCACCGGGGCAGAACCTCGATGTGGCCACCGTCATGCTGCGCGCCGACATGGCCATGTTGCCCGACCCCGTGGCCCTGGAGGACGCGCGCACGTGGACGCACCAAGCGCTCGACGCGACCGGCGGGGCGACCATCCTCGAGGCGCTCTTCGGCGCGGTGAGCGATGGCGTGCAGTTCCATGGGATGCACATGTTCACCACCGCATGCGCTCACGTGCGCGGCGGGGACCCGGGGCCGGCATCGATCGTCCTCGACTGCCCGTGCACCGACGACGTCCAGCTGGTCTTCTGGCTGCGCCTGGCCTACGAGCTGCTCGAGTTCCGCCGCGCGCCGCCGTCGATCGTTTGGACGGGTCCGGGCGGACCGCTGTCACGCCTCCTGGTCTGCCTGGGGGCGCCGCCCGCCGGGCTCGTGCACTTCGTGGCAGATTCGACGATCACGGCCGAGCGCCTGTGGCCCATGCGAACCATGAGCCCTGGCGCCATCGAAACCGGCCGGCGCGGGCTCTCGCCGGGGCGGCTCCGCGCGCTCATGCAGCCGCCCGCCACCGCGAGCGAGCTGCTGGCGTCCCTGGTCGCAGGCTGAACGTCGGTGTGGTCCGGGCCTTAAAACTCGCGCGGCCCCCGTGCGTCCGCCGCCCGATCGAGGCATGCTCGTGGACACGGCTGAGCCGCCGCCTGATTCGCCATGAACATCGAGCAGAAACACCATGTCGACCTCGTGAGCAAGGCCATCTTCCGCACGACGGCGCCGAACGTCGACGTCGAACGGCTGACCCGCATCTTCCACGACTGCGTGCGCGACTCGGGCCTGGCCGGGGACATGCCGATCGTTCACGGGCGTTTGGACAGCCGCTGGTTCCTCTCGCGTGAGGTCATCGACTGGGTCCGCAACGAGGCATGGACGATGGCAACAACGCTTCCGCAGCGGCGTGACCTCGGAACGTCGCTGCCGCTGCTTACGGGCGCGACCGCCAAATCGGGCAAGCGTCGCTGAGCGGCCCCACGATCGGCCGGGTGTGACATGCCCGGCCGGATACCGCGTAGAAGCTCTGAAACAGCGCGCCAGGGTCGTGGCGGCCAGCATCCCCGCGGCGGACGCAGAATGACTGCGCAGCCTCGGGGCGAACCGCGGCCCCGAACGCGTGGAGCGGGCTTAAACCTCGGCACCGACCATCTGCGAATCCACCCCGGTGGCCATGCTCTGTGTTAGCCTGGCGCCGGGTTCGTTGCGTTGGTCGACGCACGAAGCCCGAATTTCGTCGAGACCGCGAGGACTGCCATGGCAAAAGAAGGATCCGTCGCGCCCAAGGAGCGCGTTAACATCACGTACAAGGCTGCCACCTCCGGACAGGAGGAGGTCGAGCTTCCGCTCAAGATCCTCGCGATCGGCGACTACACCGGACGCAAGGACGATCGGCAGCTCGAGGATCGCAAGCCGATCAACATCGACAAGGACAACTTCGAGGAAGTGATGGAAAAGCACGACCTCGGCATCGACATCAATGTCCCGGATCGGCTGTCCGCCGACGCCCAGGAAAACGCGGAGCTCGCGGTGTCGTTGCAGTTCAAGACGATGAAAGACTTCACACCCGAGGGCGTGCTGCAGCAGGTCCCTGAGCTCCGCAAGCTGATGGAGCTGCGCAACGCCCTGACGGCCCTCAAGTCGCCGCTCGGCAACCGCCCCGAATTTCGCAAGCAACTCGAGAAGTTGCTCGCCGATGACGAGAGCCGCAAGAAACTGCTCGCCGAGCTGGGGCTCGACAAGGGTGAAGGTTGAGGGAAACCGCGATGGCAGAACAACAGCAGCAAGGTGGAAGCACGACCCTCAGCGAGGGGTCGCTGCTTGATCAACTTTTGGCCGAGGCGAAGGTCAGCCCGTCCGATCAGGAGACGTACTCGATCGCCAAGCAAGGGGTATCGGCATTCATCGCCGAGATCATCGCCTCGTCCGACAAGCACCGAAAGATCGACAAGGCCGCCGTCGACGTGATGATCGCGGAGATCGATGCCCGGCTCACCGGGCAGATCAACGCGATCCTGCACCACGAGAAGTTCCAGCAGCTCGAGTCGGCATGGCGCGGGCTCAAGTACCTCATCGACAAGTGCGACTTCCGCGAGAACGTGCGGGTCGAGGTCCTCAACTGCTCGAAGCAAGATCTGATCGACGACTTCGAGGACTCGCCGGAGATCCCGAAGTGCGGCCTCTACCGCACCGTCTATTCGGCCGAGTACGGCACGTTTGGCGGCAAGCCCGTCGGGCTCATGGTCTCGAACTACGACTTTGGGCCAGGACCCCAGGACATCGGGCTTTTGCAGAGCGTGGCGGCGGTAGCCACCATGGCCCACGCGCCCTTCATGGCCAACGCCGGTCCGCAATTCTTCGGCGAGGAGACCTTCGAGGCCTTGCCGAAGCTCAAGGATCTCAAGTCGCTATTCGAAGGCCCCCAGTACGCGCGCTGGCACGCATTCCGCGAGAGCGAGGACGCGCGCTACGTCGGTCTATGCATGCCGCGATTCCTGCTCCGTCTGCCGTACGGCCAGGCGACGATCCCGGTCAAGTCGTTCAACTTCGAGGAGGACTCGACGGGGAACCACGATCGCTACCTTTGGGGAGCCGCATCGATGGCGTTCGCCACCCGCGTGGCGGATTCGTTCGCCAAGTACCGTTGGTGCCCGAACATTATCGGTCCGCAGTCCGGCGGCGCGGTCGAGGATCTGCCGCTGCATCAATACAAGGCGATGGGCGAGATTCAGACGAAGATCCCCACCGAGATTCAGCTGACGGAACGCCGCGAGTTCGAGCTGTCCGAGGAGGGCTTCATCGGGCTCGTCTACCGCAAGGACAGCAACAACGCCGCGTTCTTCTCGGCCAACTCGTGCCAAAAGGCCAAGATCTTCGCCGACACCCCCGAAGGTAAGTCGGACGAGCTCAACTATCGGCTCGGCACGCAGTTGCCGTACATGTTCATCATCACGCGCCTGGCCCACTACCTGAAGGTGCTGCAGCGCGAACAAATCGGCAGCTGGAAGGAGCGATCCGACCTCGAGCGCGAGCTCAACGTCTGGATCAGTCAGTACATCGCTGACATGGAGAATCCGGCCCCTGGCGTCCGCTCGCGCAAACCACTGCGTCAGGCCAGGGTCGTCGTCGAGGATGTGCCGGGTCAACCCGGTTGGTACAGGTGCGGTCTGCAGGTGCGACCCCACTTCAAGTACATGGGTGCCTCGTTTACGCTGTCGCTGGTCGGCAAGCTCGACAAGGCCTAACGCGACCGACCGTGAGTATCGAGGCGCGCGGCCGACCCGGTCGTCCGCGCGCCGTCGGGGGCGCGCGATCGGTGCCCAGGAGCGGTGGCGATGAGCGAGCAGTTCGAGGAGCGAGCCCAGGCCTATCTCGAGCCGATCCCGGGGGCCGAGCCCGCGGGTGCTGCTGCCGCGTACGACCCCCGCTATGAGGGCCTACGAGCGGAGCTCGCAAAGCTCGACGCGCCGAGCGGTGGCGAGATCGCCTGGAAGCAGATCGAACACGGGAGTCGTGAGCTCCTTACCTCGGTCTCGAAGGATTTTCTGCTCGCGAGCTGGAACGCGTACGCCCTGCTTCAGCTGGAGAGATGGACCGGGCTTGCGGTCGGACTCGCGGTGATCGACGGGATGCTTTCGCGGTGGTGGGATCAGGCCTTTCCCCCCGTGACCCGCCTGCGCGCCCGCGGCAACGCGCTTGACTGGTTGGTCGCCCGGCTCGAGGTGGCGCTACCGCAGGCTGGCGTGAACCAAACCGAGCTTGAGAGCTTCGGAGTTGTCCGGAAACTGTGGGCAACACTGTCGACCAACGCTCGTGAACAACTGGCCGAGAATTGCCCGGCGATGGGCGGGGTCGGTGACGTGCTCATGCGCCTGGGCCTGTCGATCCCGCCGGAGTGGACCGCCGCGACGAGTGCCGCCGACGACCCGAACGCGAACCCAAACGCGAACCCGAACGCGAACCCCGAAGGTCCCCCAGACGCCACCGCGCGGCCCATGAACACCGGCGAACCGAACGATGCTTCCGGCCCCGCGTCGCAGCCGGATTTGGTACGCGCGCCATCCCCAGACGCGGGATCGCCAGGTCCCACAGCGAGCGCCCAGCCGGCGCCGATCCCATCCGACGATCCCCTGGCGGCGACGCTCGCTGAAGCCGCAAGATGGCTTGCGCCGATCCCAGGCCCCGCGCCCGCGGGCGCGGATGCGCGCTACGACCCATCCTATGAAGCGGCAAGGACCGAGGTCGCAAGACTCGAAGCTGTGACGGACAACCTCCCGGACTGGAAGCTCGTACACGAGAACGCCGGCGCGATTCTCATCTCGCGATCGAAAGACCTGCTAATGGCCTGTTACCTGGCCTTTGCAAAGCTGCACCAGGGCGGGCTCGGGGAGCTGACGGTCGGTCTTGCGGTGGTCACCGGCGCGATCGAGACCTTCTGGGAGGGGCTGTTTCCGGAGCGTGTGCGAGGCCGTGCGAATGCCCTCGGGTGGTTGATCTCCGCGCTCGAGCCGGCTCTCGCTGAAGTTAAACTCGAGCCGCGGATGCGACCCGACGTGCTACGGCTCGAAGCGGGGGCCCAACGCCTCTCCTCGGTCGCCCGCGAGAAGTTCGCGGGTGAAGGTCCGGGTACGAGTCCGCTTACCGATCGGATCAAGCGCATGCTCCTCGCGGTCCCGCAGGCGGCGCCCGAACCACCTTCGTCTCCACCCCCGGCGCCCGCGGTTGTGGCCACGGTCCCCACGCTCGGGCAGGTGCCGGGGCCCGCGGCCCCAATGCCGAGCTCAGCCACACTCGCGGGCACGGAGGATGTTTCAACCTTCCTCCAGGAGACGGGGCGCAACCTCGTGCGCGCCGCGGGCTTGTTGCGCTCCGCCAACCTGAACAACCCACTTCCGTTTCGCCTTCTGCGGCAGGGGTTGTACATCCACCTGCAGGCGGCTCCACCGGCCGATGCCGGCGGCAAGACCCAGATCCCCCCGCTCCCAGCCCAGCGCCGCCAAGCCCTTGCGCTGATGGAACAGAACGGCAAGTGGGAACCCCTCGTCGAGGAATCCGAGTCGGCCCTGTCACAGTTTCGCTTCTGCTTCGACCTACACCGGATCAGCTCGAAGGCGCTTGAGCGCATGGGTGCCGCGTTTGCCCCGTGCCGCGAGGCGATTGCGGCTGAGCTTGCCCACGTCCTGACACGGATGCCCGACCTGCCCGGGTACAAGGCCAACGACGGGTCTCCGCTCGCCGACGCGGACACCCATGCGTGGCTCGGCGAGATCGCAGCGAGCCCGGGCGGTGGCGGCAGTGCCTCACGCGCGGGGGGAGCCACCGACGACGATGGACCCGTCTTCGCCGAGATTCGCGGCATGATGGCGGGCGGCAAGGCGGTCGAGGGCATGCGCCTCGCGACGGCACGCATCGACGCTGCCACAAGCGCACGGCAGCGGTTCCTTCGGCGGATGACCCTTGCCCAGGTTTGCTTAGACGCGAACCAAGCGCTCCTGGCGCGCGGCATCTTTGCCGCCCTGGATCGCGAGCTTACCCAGCGCAACCTCATTGAGTGGGATCCGGAGCTCGCCGGACGCTGTCTTGAGGGCTTTGTGCGAGCGATCCGTGCCGCCGCGAAGGCGGGCGCCAAGTACGACAACGCCGATACGATCTACGAGCGGCTTTGCTTGGTAGATCCCGCCGCTGCTGCACGCCTGGCCACGTAGGTCTGTACGCGGGAGCGCACAACGAGGCCTGGCCACCCGGCCCGATTGACGTGCGCGGCTTCCTTGGGAAAACTGCGCCCATGCTCGGTGAATGCCCGCGGGCCAATGCGGCCCCTCGCCCCTCTCGCGCGGCTCGACGCGTCTTCTCGCTGCTTCTGTGCGGCACGCTGAGCACCCTCGGCACCCCGGCGGACGCGGCCCCGCGGAAACGCGAGCCCGATGGCGTCTCGCCCGATGCCAACGAAATCGAGCGGCTGTACAAGGAAGGCACCGAGCGCGCGGCGAACAAGGACTACAAGGGCGCCGTCGAGAAGTGGAAGCTGCTCATGCGCAAGCTACCCGAGTCGGGTGCCAACCAAGCGACCCGCGAGAACGTCTTGCTCAACATCCTCGAGGCGAGCATGAACGCCTACGACGGCAATCGAAAGCCCGACGGGAGCAAGGACATCGCGTACCTCATGGAGGGCC
Organism: uncultured Myxococcales bacterium; assembly: GCA_902826865.1. Taxonomy (GTDB): domain Bacteria; phylum Myxococcota_A; class Polyangia; order Nannocystales; family Nannocystaceae; genus Xiheibacterium. The sequence goes on along the minus strand of CADEGN010000002.1, from coordinate 14,321 downwards.
GCAAGGAATTCGAGCGCTACGTCGAGGACTACGCGGCGTCGTTCGGGCCGGAGCGGGCGCTGGGCGCGGCGGTTCGCGAACAGGCGGACGAACTCGATGCCATGCTCAAGGCCGCCGAAGAGGAGACCAAACGCGGGAACACAGGCAGTGCCGATCCAGCACCCAACTCTGCGCCGTCGACCGAGCCGAAAGCGATCGACAAACCGCCGCCGCCGGTGGTCCTACCGCCACAACAAAACGGCATCGGGTTCATCGCGGGTGGCAGCGTCATGATCGCCGTCGGCCTCGGTGCGGTGGGCATGGCCGTCGCAGGTGGCATCGGCTCGCAGCGCGCGGAGAACGACTTCAACAAAGCCAAGGCCGACAACGCCAGCGCTTGCGCCGACCCGATGTCGGCCACATGCAGCGCCTTGCGGAACGAGCTCGACGATCTCGACACCCGTGGGCGGCGCAACAACGCGATCGCCACTGCGGGCGGCGTACTGGCGGGCGTGCTCGTCGGCGGCGGGATCGCGCTGCTCGTGATCGGCATCAAGCGCAACCGCGCCGCGAAAAGCGTCGCCTTGCTCCCGAGCTTCGGACGCGGCACCGCCGGCTTGGTCTTCAACGGCAGGTTTTGAGCCGACCGTAACGTCGAAGGTAAGCCGGGCGCGATCGCGGCGCCCGCTTGCTCGACGAGCGCCGCCTCCGCGGACTCGCTTCCACCACCGTCGTCGCCTTCTCACTTCCGGCCGAGCTTGAGGCCGCGTCCCCGAGGACGAGACCGTCCGCCTCGCCGCTCCCCGATCCTTCGGCCGACCCGCCCAACGTCCCGCCTTGGCCCCCGCCACCACCGCTCGGATTCGGCTCCGCGCAAGCCAGCCCAAGCGCGATGACGGGTGCGGCCGAGCCAAGGAGCCTCGACGTCGATGGCGAGCAGGTGGTTCGCATGACCCATTGCTATCGGGTGGCCGCGCCCGGGCTACAATGCCGGACCGCGGCCGCTTCGGAACACCGAGCTCCGTCCCAACCTCCGATGATCACCCGTCGCCTCGCCACCCATCCCGCCGTGCCAGTGGTCGGTCAAGGGACATGGAACATGGAACGCGACGACCCGACGGCGGTGACCGATGCCCTCCGCTTGGGGATCGACCTCGGGCTTACTCATATCGACACCGCCGAGCTCTATGGACGTGGCGAGGTTGAACGCCGGATCGGAACCGCGCTGGCGGATCGCCGTGACGCGATCTACCTGGTTTCGAAGGTCCTGCCACAAAACGCGTCACGCCGCGGCACGGTGTCCGCGTGCGAGCGCTCGCTCGAGCGTTTGCAGACCGATCGGCTAGATCTCTACCTGCTCCACTGGCCCGGCTCGCATCCGCTCGAAGATACCGTCGCTGCGTTCGAACAACTCATCACGCAGGGGAAGATCGCGGCGTGGGGGGTGAGCAACTTCGACGTTCCCGATCTCGAGGCGCTTTCTGCGATCGCGCCGGCAAGCGCGATCGCCTGCAACCAAGTGCTCTACCACCTGGGCGTGCGTGCGATCGAACATCGCGTGCTGCCGTGGTGCCGCGAACGCCAAGTCCCAATCGTCGCCTACAGCCCACTTGGGAGCGGTGCATTCGTGCCACCGCGGAGCCCGGGTGGCGCCCTGTTGGCCAAGATCGCCGCCGAGCACGGTGTGGAGCCCACCTCGGTCGCCCTGGCGTGGCTGACCCGCGCCCCCGACGTGTTTGCGATCCCCAAGGCCACGCGGTTGGCACACGTTCGATCGAACGCGAGTGCCGGCGACCTACGGCTGACACCTGGGGAGCTCGCAGCGATCGACGCCGCCTTCCCACTTGGTCGCTCGCACCGACTGCCCACGCTTTGACGCTCGCGCGCGTCTGGTTCATAGCTCTCCTCGGCGCGACAACGCCGGCATCGATGGACGCGGCCAGACGTGCAAGGCGATCAATACAGAAACCAAAACAGATGCTCGTAATACACGGCGTGCCAAGGTGGCACGTGGCGCGTCTCAATCTGACGCACCCAGCCCTTCTCCTGCTTCGTGCACGCCTTGCCCTCTCCCTGGTGGCGGAGGATCGTCGCGCCGCGACACGCGACCGAGGTCGCCTCGTCGACGGCCTCTTCGTATCGGCTCATCAACCCGACGTTGAGCCGGCGTTCGCAACGCGGGAACTTCCACCGGTTGGCGTCGGTTCGCTCCTTGCCGACGAGAGCAAAATCGGTCTCACCCTGGGTACCGACGCACACCTCGATGTAGCCGCGTCGGCCATACAACCAAAACTCGACCACGATCAGCCTCGCGATCACATACCACCAACCGATCCGGCGGCGCGCGGGCACCTTCGCACCGCTCGCAATCGCTGCGCTCTCGATCTGATGGGTCGGGACGGCCTCGGTCTGGATCTTCGACGGCGGCAATGCCCCAGCTCCATGTCCATCGGTTGCGCGCGCCGGATCGCCTCCGTCGCTGACTTGGTTCGACTCGTCCGCGGCCGCCGCGCGCGCGTCAGCGTCCTCGGCTTGGACCTTGGGTTCCTTGGGGTCGCCCGCGGGCTCGTCGCGCTCCGTCACCGCGAGGAGAATACCGGCTCTGCTGCAGTTCTGGGGCCCGCGGCGAATTCGCCGGGTTGCGCCGTCCGAGATCGCCGTGACCGCCACGACGCAAAGAGCAACGGGTCAAAAGAATTGATCGAGTTCGAAGCCGCGCGCTGCGCTGCGTGTCCGCCAAGGCTTGCAGCGGACGAAACTGTGTATAGTGGGCGCTGGCTCTCCCGGCGTTGGCGCGCCGCGGCATGAAGGGCAACGCGACGGAGTGGACATGACCGGGACGAACGAAGCGTGGATCCAGGATTCAATCTCCCGACTCGAACAGCTCGAGGCCCAACGTGAGCGCCTGAGCGCGGCGGGGCGCGGTGGTACGGAGCTGGCGGAGCTCGACGAGGAGATCGCAAGCTTGTACGAGGTGCTCGAGGCGGCGGCAGACAACGCGCCCAGTGCCAACGGAGCGCCCGCGGCCGCGGCTTCGGCCTCGCCAGCACCCCGCTCCGTCGTTCATCCCGCTCCTGATTCGCCGTTCGCCTCACCGTTGGCAGCTGCACCGTTGCGTACGGCTCCCGATGCGCCTCGGTTCGATGCGAGCGTCGACGACGAGCCCAAGTCAAACACCGGCGTGATGATGGCGGTGCTGGCCGTGGTGTTGCTCGGCGGTGGAGGTGCCGGTGCCTGGTACTTCACGCGGCAGCAGCAGGTTGCGCCGCCGCCGGCAGCGACCGGCCCGGCGACGATCATCCAGGGCGGAGCACTCCCGGAAGATACCCAGGAACCCAGGGTCGCCAAGGGTGGTGACGCATCGCGAACACCGACGCAAGTGATCAAGGAGCGTCCTGAGCCCGATCGGCGGCCGGGCCCGCGCCCGAGCAGCGCGGGCACGACACGTCCCACGCGGGAGAAGCCCGCAAAAGATCCTTCGGGCGGCATCCAGGGCGCAAAGAACAACGACCCGCTCGCCGGTCTCGAATGAGGGCCGCCCGCCGGGTCGCTACCCGGGGCCGGCCGACAACGGGGGACGCCGATCGACTCTGGTGAAACGCAGCGCTCCCGCGGCCGTCGGGCCTAGGGGGGACAACGGCCGGCGGAAATCGCTGCAAAAATCGCCTTGGCCACGGGCCCGAGTTGTTGGACAACAGGTGGCGCATGCCTCGCGGAACCGCCACCTCCATCCTCGTCGCACTCACCGTCGTCGCCGCCTGCAGTCCGAGCCGCAAGGAGCTGGAGGCAGAGCTCGACAAGGTCAAGTCCCAGCTGGCGTCAAGCCAGTCTGAAAATCAAACCCTGCAGGGCAAGATCCGCGAGCTTGAGCAGGAGATCAAGCAGCGCGACACCAAGATCGCGGAGCTCGAGACCCAACGCGACAGCATGGCGACCGAGCTCACCGGACTGCGCGACGAACAAGCCCGGCGCAAGGCCGAGCTCGAGACGTTTCGTCAGCTGTTCGCGCGCCTGAAGAAACTCATCGACGCGGGGACGATCAAGGTGTCGTTCCGCAAGGGCCGCATGATCGTCGAGATGGCCTCGGCCGTGCTTTTCGACTCCGGCAAGACCGAGCTCAAATCGGCCGGCGCGTCCGCCCTCGACGAGCTCGTCAGCGCCCTGCAATCGGTCAGCGATCGCGACCTGATGGTCGCGGGCCACACCGACACCGATCCGATCAAGACCAAGCGCTTCAAGTCGAACTGGGAGCTCAGCACCGCGCGCGCGGTGGTCGTGGTGGACTACATGATCTCCAAGGGCTTCCCAGCCGAGCACCTTGGCGCGGCCGGGTTCGGCGAGTTCGACCCCGTTTCCGCCAACGACTCGCTCGACGGAAAAGCCCAGAACCGCCGCATCGAGATCGTCCTGATGCCAAACCTGGGCGAACTCAAGGGCATCGAGGATATGGTCGGCAAATGAGCAACCGGGGGCGAGCAGGTCGACGCGGTCGACCTGCCGCGCTGCTGCCAAGCCGCGTTGCCCACCTGCCACTCCCCTCCCCGCCATGATAGTGGCGTGCTCGACACGCCGTGGTATACGAGTATCGCGGCCCTAAGCGCCAAGGGACGACCAAGGTCGGCGTCGTCGACATCGGATCGACAATGCCCGCCGGGCACTGTGCCGCGACGCGATGGCACCGCCGAAAAAGCGATGCCGTGGCTAGCCGGCCCGCACCCCCAACGTTTGACGGAGGGGGTTTTTTTGCGCCATGCGTGCGCTAGTTCACGGCACACCGAAGCTCCGCGGTTTTCGTGCGGGCACCCAGCGAACGTGGTGAACTGCGGGCCGCGTGCTGCTGGCGGTGCAGTTCCCCCTCTGTGACGCGCGCCCGCTGCTCGGCCGCCCAACCGGTCGCTTGGCATCTCCGCCTTGGCCCATGGTTGAACCCGGGCGCGACTTCGTGCGCGCGTTTGGTGGCGTTCGCAGGCGGCGACGGGGCGGTCACGAGGCCTGGGTCGGGGAGGAATTTGTCTGCAGCGCCGCGCGGGCACTTCGCCTGCCGACGCGACTGCGCCCAACTCCGCGGGTAGAGAGTGCGCGCCGGTTCGCCGTCGCGTGCTCGTTTCGCCACCTGCTGTGCGGCGCCGGACCCGTTGCGCGGATCGAGATCGGCGTTTCGCTGCGCCCGATCGGAGATTCTGACCACGCGGGCCGCATCAGCGCGGATGCGGTCCTCGGTTGGACCTCGGCGCTGCCCGTCGCGGTGGTTGGGACCGACCGCACCGGAACCGCGGCGCAAGCGACCGCACGGCTCATCGAGGCCGGACCGGCACTCGCCCGCGCACTGTTGCACGCGACCACCACCATGTGGCACCCGACGGAGCGCGACTGGGTCGAGGCCGGTGAACCGCTGGTTTTCGTCGACGCCGACCCCGGCGAACTCATCGACGTCCCGGCCCCGACGCGCGACTTGGTGGCGTTCGAAGGACACCGGATCGGACTCGCCCATCTGCGTCTGTCGATCGGACAGCGCTCCGCGCGGGTGTGGCTGATGACCGGGGATCGGGCGCGCGATCAGGATCTCGCCCGGCGCTTGCGCCTGCACCTTGTGCGACTGCATACCGAGCGCGAGTGCCTGCGCATGGTTCTACGTCGCATCGCGGTCGGCCGGCTCGTGGTCGAGCCGGGCTCGCCGGCAAGCGAGCGTCTGCAGCGGTACCTGCATCACGCACTCGGTGTACTTGAGCGCCGGCTGCCCTATGGGATCGCCGGGGCGGAGCTGTTGCGCACCGCCGCGGAATACGATGACCTCGTCGAGCCGGGCGTCCGAACCACGTTGCTCGACCAACTGACCCACATCCGTCGTCAACTGCTCGAGCGAGTGCGACGCGCAACCGCGGGCCCGGCCCAGACCCGCCCACAGACGATCTACTACGTTCAACCCGGAGCGACCATGCACCAATACAACATCAAGCTCGGCGATCACAACGTGGTGCACGGGGACTTCGTTGTCGCCGAGCGGATCCAAAATAGTTTCAACCGAGCGAGCGAGGGCGACGGCAGTGCAAATCTACGCGAGCAGCTTCAGCAGCTGGCGCGTGAAGTGGCCGATTTGGTCACGCGCTTGCCTGACGAGAAGGCCCGCGAAGCCGCGCGAGATCTCGACGTCCTTACCCAGGAGGCGCTGTCACCCAGTCCACGCCGAAAGTGGTACCAGCTGGCCGGCGAGGGCCTTATCGAGGCCGCACACGCCGTGGGTTCGATCGCCGGCAATGTGATCAAGATCGTCAAGGGCGTGCTCGCGATCCTCGGATCGTGAGGGCCGGCGCCTACTCCTCGGGGGGCGCACCATCGTTGTCGAGCAAGTCGCGGTGCTGTTCTCGGCGGTCGCGTTCCCGGGCCTTGCGGTTGACGTCGACGAATTCGTCTCCTTCGCGTCGGTAGTTGCGCATGCGATCGCAGACGTCGACCTCCCAGCGCTTACCCTTATCGGTCTGGTGTTCCGCCACGATCTCCACCCGGTCGGCCGGGCAACCGTGGTCGATCGACGCGGCGCGGATGAGACCTTGGCGCTCGGCCAAGCCCAGCGAGTTTGCGCAACCGGCTAGGAAAAACGCCACGAGCGGTATGATAGGCCTCATTCGATCACCTCAAACTGCACGCGGCCGACGAGTTGGCCGTCTTCGGTCAGGACGTCCACCCTCCAAGCGCCGGCCTTGTTCGTCGGAATCGAGCCCGCCGCCAACTTCGACCGCAGGCGGACGGTTCCCTCGTCGCCGACTTGACTCGCTTCGACGTCGAACGAGCGCTGAATCGCCTCACCATTCTGCGACCACACATGAATCAGTCGATCGCCGCGGCCGCCGGGGATCATCACGTCCGTGACGGCAAAGAGCTCATCGACGAGGGACACGTGCAACGCGCGGGCTTCCATGGCCAGGCGCCCATCAGGGAGGAGCTTGGGTCCAACCGCGCCGTTCGCCAGCGACATCGCGACCGGCGGC
>CADEGN010000002.1:0-7346 GCA_902826865.1 uncultured Myxococcales bacterium | reverse complement strand
CACCGCACCGCGGCCGAAGTACGAACCCGCGAACGCCGCCACGGTCCAGCCGGCGAGGAGTGCGACGCCGAGGGGTTTTCCAAGCATCCGCACGGGCACGTGCATGCTCCAAAAAGCCAGCGCGGAGACGGCAGCAGCGACGACCAACGAGACCGCGGCGCGCACATCCGGCAACAGTGCAGGAATCACGAGATTCAAGCACGCAAACAACGTGAAGAGATAGAACGTCGATGCCGCGAACTTCCAGCGCATCAGCATGCGGTCGAACACGACGTCGAGCGTGGCAAGAAAGGCACATGCGCCGAGCGCGACGAGAAACCATTGATTGGGCGAGTCGAGCGTCACACTTCGCCAGTAGAAGGGCAGCAAGAAGAACAACATGCCCTGATACATGTTCTTGAGCACGTACGTCATGACGAAGAAGCGCAGCCGTGCGCCCTTGGTCTCGACTTGCTGTTGGGCACCGCTGCCGAACAGCCGAAAAAACAAGATCAGCACCACCCAGGCTAGCGCGAGGGTGATCGTGAGAAAGCGAGCATGGGAGAAGCCCTTAGCCGCGAAAAGCACGACGAACAGGCCGAGACCGAGCGCGTAGAGTGAGTGCGCCCACCAGAGCATGCGCCCGTATTTGCGCAAGAGGTTCCGCGCGCGCGAGAACTTCCGCGTCGAGGTCGACCGCTCGAACGCCGCCTCCGCCGGCACCGCGGGTTGCGGGGCAGTCGGTTGCCAGCCGCCGGGCGCCGGAGTCCACGGCGTGTCCGGGGGCCCTGGGGTCGAGCTGCTCACGCACCGATGGTAGCGCGAGCACGACCGATCAGCCGAGCGACCGCCGCAGACGGTCGTGGTCCGCTCCCCCTCCGTCACCCGAGCGCGGCAGCGAGAAAGGCCGGGTGGCAGGGGCGCCAGGCGCCAAAATCGCGACCGCCGCAGGTGCTAGCGCTAGCAGCCCGTGGTGGAACGCGGCCTGCTAGGCCCAAGGCCCGATCACGCGTCGAGGCCGCTCGAGCTTCTGGTGTCGATCACCAGACATTGCAAGGCGTGGCCGAGCTCGCCATCACGATCGTGGAGATCGCAATGGGTGAGGCCGATCCCGAGGGGATCGGCGGTCGCGCGGACGTCGAGCGCGAACCACTCCCCGACGGGTGGGCGATCGAGATGCAGTGACATGTCCGCGTTGATGAAGCTGTATTGGCGTGGATCGAGCACTGGACAAACGCCGTTGGCGGCATCGGCCAACGTGACGAGTGTTTGCAGGGGCGATGTCGGCTGACTATCACAAAGGGGTGCCATCATCCGCATCCATGCGGCCGTGGGCCCTTTGCCCCACACGCCCCGTGCGATTCGGACCTCCACACCGGTGTGATAGGCGACACGGTCGCGAAAGAATGGAAATGTCCACGGCTCGAGACCTGCGGGCCCGCGCGGAGCGCTGCGTCGCGGGCACCGCGGCGACGGCAGGGGCACCCCTGTGGTGCGTACGCGCAGCCCATGGGCCCGCGCGACGTCCACACCGTCGTGGACGAGCGTGGCATCGATCCGCTGGGCGCGATTGCCCAACCGCACCGGTTCGCAACGCACCGTGAACGCCGCGATCGGGATCGGGCGGAGAAATTCGAAGGTCAGACGAGTCACGATGAAACGCGACGCATCGTCACCGAACGATTCGATCGCGCCGGCGAGCACCGCCGCCGGCGGACCGCCGTGTTGGAGGGCCGAGCTCCACGGACCGCGGGTGAGCTCGGTGGCGAGCCAGCGCTCGCCGTCGCGCACGTAGAAAGCCGCCGGCATCGTCACGTCCTTACAATGACACGCGCTGGCCCCGGCCGCGACGGGGTTGGCTATGCTTTGCGGGCGTGAAGCGAATCATCGTGCTCGGATGCGGAATGGTCGGAGCCACCATCGTCGGGGATCTGGTGACGCACGAGGCCGCGCCGGGCCGACCGGTGGCGGTCGCGGTGGCTGACCAGCGCGCCGACGCGCTTGCCGCCCTCGCGGCCCGCTACCCGGTGCAAACTGTGGTCGCCGACCTGTCGACACCGGCGGCGATCACCGCTTTGGTCCGCGAGTTCGACCTCGTGATCGGGGCGCTCTCGAGCCACCTCGGTTTTCAGACCCTGCGCGCGGTGATCGAGGCCGCTCGCCCGTACGTGGACATTTCATTCATGGCTGAGGACGCGCTCGCGCTCGATGAACTCGCGCGGGCGCGCGGCACCTGTGCCGTCGTTGATTGCGGTGTCTCGCCTGGGGTTGGAACGATGGCGGCCGGTTACGCCGCCGCCGCGCTCGATCCGTGCGAGCGACTCGAAATTCTCGTGGGCGGCGTGCCTCACGAACGCCGCTGGCCGTTCGAGTACAAGGCCGCGTTCGCGCCCGCCGACGTGATCGAGGAGTATGTTCGCCCGGCGCGCATGGTCGAGCATGGGAGGGTCGTCACCTACCCGGCCCTGTCGGGCGTCGAGCTCGTGCACGTCGATGGCGTCGGTACGCTCGAGGCGTTCGCCACCGACGGCCTGCGCTCGTTGGTGCGTACGTTGTCGGTGCCGACGATGATCGAGAAGACGTTGCGCTGGCCGGGTCACGCCGCCCAAATGGCCGTGCTGCGCGAGATCGGTCTTTTCTCGGATTCGCCGATCGAGGTCGGCGGTCACAGCGTTGTCCCGCGTGAGGTCGCGGCCGCCTTGCTGTTTCGGCGCTGGTCGTACGGTGAGGACGAGATCGACATGACTGTGATGCGTGTGACCGCCACGGGCCGGCGGCACGGGCAGACGATGGAACTTCGCTGGGATATGGTCGATCGTCGCGTCCCTGGCGGGCCCACGAGCATGTCGCGCACCACCGCGTTTCCCGCCACGCTGGTGGCTCGCATGGTCCTCGACGGACGGATCCACACCCCTGGGATCCACACGCCGGAGCGACTCGGCCAGATCCCGGGCGTATTCGACGACGTGCTTGCCGGGCTGCGTGCGCGCGGGATCACGGTCGCATTCGGCGAGAGGCGCGTGGGCTGACTCGGGTCCGGCGAGCGCCGCGCAGTCCCAAAAGGCAGCGCCGGGGCGTTGTCCCGCAGGCGCGAGCTTGCCCGCGGCCTGGTACTATCCGCGGCCCATGGACGAACTCATCGAGCAGCTGGTCGCGAAGGTCGGGATCAACCAGGATCAGGCCAAGCAAGTGGTCACGTTTCTGCAAGAGAACGTGCACAAGATCCCCGCATGGCTCGGGCAGAGCGACCTGGTCGAGAGTCTCAAGGACAAGTTGCCGGGCGGACTCGGCAAACTGTTCTAGGGAACGGCGCAGTCGTCGGCGAAACGATATCGCACCGCGATACCAAGGCCGCGCGCCCACTTGAGCACGGCAAGTTGGTCGAGCCAGCGATCATCTCGCGCGATCGTCCCACGCACGAGCCGACGGCATCCGCACGCGCGTAACAGCCGGAGCTCTTCCCGGGAGAGAACGGCGTTGCCGACGTAGTCGAGTACATACACGCGGCCCGCCAGGGCCTCGTGGAAGGCTGCGATGGAACTTGGCGGCAGCACCTTGTCGTCGACGCTCAAGCCTGCGACCGCATAGCGAGCGGCCAAGCGTGCGGCTTCGTCCGCGAGTGCCGCGACTCCGCCGAGCGCCACTGCGCCGAGCGGGACCACAAGCGCCTCCTCGTCGACGAGCTCGGGCACACCGAGCCGGGCGACGTCGGCGAAGAAGTCATCGAACGATGGGCCGGGGTTGATCGATCGAACGGCGTGGGGACGGCCGGCACGCCGAATGGCGAGGACGCTCGCGAGGGTACGGCCCGGGTCCAGCGAGACCTCCAGGTGGGGGCACGCGCGCTCGAGTTCACCGGCCAAGACCCGAGCGAAGCGAAGCTGGCTCGGGCGGACCGAGAACGCGACGAAGTCGTACTCGTGCCATGGGACACACGCGATGCACTCTGCAATGAACGCCTGCGCTTCACATCGCAGTCGCCGCACGGTCGTCGCATCGAAGCCGGTAACCGGATCGACGCTGTCGGCGTCGAACTCGCGCGCCAGCATCCAAGTCGCGAGTGGCAACGCGTCCGAATCGCGGCAAAGCGCGTCGTTGAGGGCCCACCCGATGCGACGCGCGAACGCGAGGTTGAGGTAGTGGGCGCGGGCAACGACGCCGCGATGGGTCAACACGGTCTGAACCATCCCGAGCTGGGCGGAGGGGCGCCGTGACTCGAAGAGGGGCATGTGAACGAGCGCGACCCGGCACGGCCGCCGTGCGGCCATTTCGAGCGTTGCAACCCGTGCGACCCCGTGCATACCCGTGCTCCGCCCGCGTCCCGGCCACAATCCGCCGTGGCACAAACGCGCTTGCGTTCCGGTAGACGAACGCGGGGGCCATTCGATCACAAGGAGACGGTCGCGGGCGGGCGCGGCCAACGCAGCCCGGCAGTTGCGCCCGCCACGGGCGAGCGGGCCGGGTGGCCCCGCTCAGACCGGCTGCTCGCCGACCAACGCCGTGGCCTTCGACGCGAGCCACTGGACGTCGATCGCCCTGCTCGTCAACGCGCGGGCGCGGTCCGAGCGCATGAGCTTCACGAACGCCTCGCCAGCCCAGAACTTGGGCAGCATTCGCGCGGCGAGACGCGTGCGGTACAGCGCTCGGCCGACGCGCGACAGACCGCCCACTCGATCCCAGTGCTTGGTCACCACATCCGCGGCAATCACTCCGCTCTCCATCGCGAACGAGATGCCCTCTACCGTCGCGGGGCAGACCAATCGAGCGGCCTCACCCACGTAGAGTAGGCCCTCTTCAGCTACGTGGTCGCCGATCTTCGTGGTGAGGATCGCCGGATGCCCCATCCACTTGCCGATCGGCTCCGCGCCGCGAACCACGGCAGCGAAGTGCTCGTCGAGAAGCTCGCGGAACAGGTCTTTGAGCTGCTTCGCGCCGGCCGCGTGTTCGGGAATCGTGATGCCGATGTTGACCACGCTATCGGGCTCCGGGAACGCCCAGGCGTAGTAACCGTCGAGACGGCGATCCCAGATCATCATCCCGGTGTCGGGCGCGAGCGACGCCCCACGCCACCAACCCATGATGGTCCTGATCGCGTATTGGGGGCTCTCGTCGGTCGCAAATCGCGAGGGCGATCCGGTTGCGGAGATCACCAGATCCGCGTCGATCACATCGTCGCCGACCTGCACGCCGCGAACCCGACCGCTCGGGTCGCGCGCGAGCCCGGTGACTTTCACGCCCTGCTGGAATCTCGCCCCATGCTCGATCGCGGCATCGACCAAGCCCTGATCGAACGTAATACGCGGGACGACCCACGCGCCCTTGCGGCCGCTCAGGAGCACCTCTTGGCCCCCGGGCCCCTTGGCGAGCATCTTCGGCATTTGGATGGCGCCGCTGGCAAAGCGCTCGCGGACGCCGAGTTGCTCGAGCACCGAAAGCGCCTTCGGAGACAAGCCGCTGCCGCATACCTTCACACGGGGGTAGGTCGACTTGTCGAGCAGCAGGACCTCCGCGGATCCACGAAGCTGGAGCGCCAATGCACAGGCGGAACCGGCCGGGCCGGCCCCCACGACGACGATCTTCGGTCGAGCCATGGCTGGGTCGAAGCTATCAGCTCATTCGCGACGGCGGCAGTCGCGGAGGCCACACGCCCGGCGATCTCGGCTGCAAGCCGCGAGTTAGCGCACGATCGGTGCGTCGCGCTGATCCGCGACGATCGGCCGCACTGGACGTCTTCGATCGACCTCCAAATTCGCTGGGAAAGCTCGCTGACGTCTTGTTGGACCGCGGGATTCTCGAGCACGTCCGGGGCCCTGGAGCATGGATCGATTTGTGGCGACCCCATCACGGTGCGGCAGGCGATCGGCTTTTCCCGCATGGCCGCCAAGCCAAACGCTCCGGCGGCGATCCCCACGTGCACGATCAATCCCCACGCCGCCAACCGACCGGCATGGCACGAATGCCACGCTTGGTGTATCGCCCATGCCATGGCGAAGCCAAGCGCAACGATCTTCGCGCGGATCCTCGATGGCGAGCTCCCCTGTCACCGCGTGTACGAAGACGATCACGTGCTCGCGTTCCTCGACGTATTCCCGCTGTCGGACGGCCACACGCTGGTGATCCCGAAAGAGCGCGTGGCGTTCCTCCACCAGCTGTCGGACACCGCCGCCGCCGCTGTCGGCCGGTGCCTACCAAGGATCGCTCGCGCCGTGATGAAGGCAACCGGAGCCGAGGCGTACAACGTGCTGCAAAACAACGGTAGCGCCGCGCATCAGGCGGTGTTTCACGTCCACTTCCATATCATCCCCAAAGTCGGCGATCGTGGGCTCGGCTTGAGTTGGCATCCAAGCTCCCTCACCCAGGATCGGGGAGCCGACCTCGCCCAGGCGATCGCAGACGCGATCGACTAGTGCGCTGGACCGGACGACTGCGGGCGGCCCATCGCACGGCCCGACGAACACACGATGCGATCTCGACGGAGGCGGACGAGTAGGCCACCATGGATCCGATGACCGAGTGGTTCGCCGACGACGACTTCTGGGCGCGCATCTACCCCGTGCTGTTCACGCCTGAATCGTTCAGCCGGGCCGAAGCCGAAGCCGACGCCCTCCTCGCGCTGACGAATGTGAAGGCCGGTCGCGCGCTCGACCTGTGCTGCGGGCCGGGACGGCACGCCATCGCCTTGGCGCTGCGGGGGCTCGACGTCACCGGCGTCGACCTGAGCGAATATCTCCTCGGTCGCGCCCGTCGGCGCGCCGACGAAGCTGGCGTGACGCTCGAGTGGGTCCAGCAGGACATGCGCAACTTCACCCGCCCGGGCAGCTACGACCTCGTCCTCAACCTGTTCACCTCCTTCGGTTACTTCGCCACCGAAGCCGACGACATGCGCGCCCTCAAGAACATGGTGGACTCGCTCGCGGACGGCGGAACGATCGTGATCGACACCCTGGGCAAAGAGGCACTCGCGGAGCGGCTGCACGCAGACAGCCCACCGATCGAGGAGCGCGACGGATCGCTCTTGATCCAGCGCGTTACGGTGGTCGAGGACTGGTGCCGGGTGAAGTCGGAGTGGATCATCGCCCACGCCGATCGCGTAGACCGCGTTCGTTTTGAGCACACGCTGTTCTCGGGCAAGGAGCTGCGCGAGCTCATGAACTGGGCGGGTCTCTCTGACGTAAGGCTCTACGGAGACTTCGACGGCCGGGCCTACGGCCCGGGGGCTCGGCGACTCATCGCCGTGGGCCGCCGCTAGGAGCGTGACCCCGTAAGGGGTCTCGCTCCTCCGTGCCCGTGCCCGTGCCCGATTTCCGGAGTGATCACCCCAGCGTTGCAAACCGGGAGGGCGTTCGCGTGACGGGTCACGCGGCGCG
>CADEGN010000001.1:47664-91791 GCA_902826865.1 uncultured Myxococcales bacterium | reverse complement strand
TCGTAGCGGCGTCTGCTCTCGCACGTCGCATCGGGATAGCTGCAGTGCCCCGTCACTTCGCAGGCGCCCTGTACACCGCGGTCTCTGCAGTTGTCGTCCGTCTCGCAGGTGTACACCGTCGGAATGCACCCCGAGATCGCGAGACACAGAAGCGCGATCGTGGCGGCGGAACGCAATAAATCCAGCGAGTCCATCGTCACAAGTATCCGCTGGGGGGTTCGGCCGCGCAAGTTGCGACGTTGCGGCAGTGCGGCGGTCGAATGCCGAACGTGCCTTCGTGCTAATCTGGTGGGCGCGGGCATCCGTTTGAAAACACGTTTAACCGTGTGTGCACAGTTGCACAGGAGACCTCGGGGTTGTCATTGATGCCTTCCACCTCGGCGCCGCACGGGAACGCACCGGTCGTTGGGTCCCACAACGGCTCGTCAGTGGGCCCTTCCTCGATCCGCGTTAGGATGGTGGCTCCGATATCTTGACCGTCTTGGGCGGCGCCGGCGGCGGGGCTATCGTCCGGAATGTAGACCGCGCACTGACCCGGCCCGATGCCGATCCCAGCGGGGACGCTCTGCGAGTGCGTGATCCTGCCGGCGTCATCGTCGATGGCATCGCCGGAGGGGAAGTCGACCCCGTTGCCGTAGGCAATGCTGTCGCGCAGCGACCAATCCACTGGATCGGTGAAAGAGAAGCCCTCGTTGGCGGAGTCTAGAACAAGCGTGCGATCGACATCGACCGTGCAGACGCCACCGAGTTGCGCTGAGCAGGGTGCGCCGTCGATGTCTTCGTAAATCTCGACGCCGTCGTCCTTACTGTTGATGACAGACATGCCAGAGATCTGCGCGTCTGACGGGCTCCCGAGGTAAATGCCACCCCAGTTCGGATTGATGACAAGCGTGTCGGAAACCGTAAGACGTGTAGCGGCGTCGTCCGTTTGATACGGCGTATTGATGCCGTAGCCTGGGCCACCGAGGAAAATCGAGCCCGCCACCGTGACGTTGACCGCTCGGCTACCCACGGAAACGCCTTCGAACACCGGTCCCTGCACGATGCAGTTCTCGATACGCGCGCCCGTAACGCTGCTGTACAGCGAAAATCCGCTGTCACCACCGGGCGCTGACGTGCAGAAGGGAGCGTCGGGATCCATCGACGAAGTGGGGCATGGGGCGAGATCGGCACGCTGCCCTGCATCGACGAACACGCGCCGGAAGAACACACGGTCGGTACGCCAGGCAAGGAAGGCCCAACGATGAAAATCATGGGCTTCGCATTCCTCGACGAGGACGTCATTGGACTCGTAGAAGGTATAAAGGGCATCGTTGTGGTAGCGATTGCTTGTCGCTGCGAGGATGCGCGCGAGCGTGATGTCCGTGCTGCTCAGCACCTTGATCAGCCCGTTGGATCCGCCCTCCGACGGTTTCCGATCGCCGCCTCGCGCGGTCAAGCCGACGAGGCTCCAATAAGCGCACTGTTTCACGGTGATCCCAGTAACCCCATCGGCGAGAATCATCGCCTGCCGCTCGTTCTGTGCGCGAACAACGATGGGCGCGTCTGACGTCCCGTTAACGGCGGTGCCATCGTCGCAGTCGATATGGAGTGCGCCGTGCACGTCGAGCGGATAGGCCCCATCTAGAAGCACGAGGGACGTACCGGGGCTCAGCGCCGAGAGAGCTCGTTCGAAGGTGAGCCATGGGGTCGACGCACTGCCGTCTGCCGCATCGTCCCCGTCGGGCGCGACGTAAAAGCACAGATCGTGGTGCGCCGGATTGGCGTCATCGCAATCGGGGCCAAGGCATCCGGGCCCGTCTCCGTGGC
This sequence comes from uncultured Myxococcales bacterium, assembly GCA_902826865.1. Lineage (GTDB taxonomy): Bacteria > Myxococcota_A > Polyangia > Nannocystales > Nannocystaceae > Xiheibacterium. The sequence continues at coordinate 89,982 of CADEGN010000001.1, read as the reverse complement.
AGTCGCCGTCTTGGTCCGCGCAACCCGCAGGTTCACACCCGCCCGTGTCCGCCGATGTCGCCGTTTCCATGGGCGTGGCACCGCTGGACGTCGACGCTGACTCGGTCGTGGTTGGCTCCGGATCGTCGACGCATTGTCGTGCGAGCGCAGCCGGTGCATAAACATCGTAGCGGCGCCGGCTCGGGCAGTCTTCATCGGGATAGCTGCAGTAGCCCGTCGCTTCGCAGGCGCCCTGCACACCACGGTCTTGGCAGTTGTCGTCACTCTTGCACGCGTAGGTCGTGGGAATGCACCCGCAGATCAACACGGTGGCACATCCGCACGCAACGTGATGAAACCGTGGACGCCCCAGGTTCACAGAATGCCAGTATCGGCCTTGGCGCAACGAGCTGCAATCTTGGGGAGCAGCGCGCGCTTGCGACGAAGCTGCTCCGTCAGTTGTGTTTCACCCTCAGAACCACGCCTGCACGCCGAGTTGTGGCCCCAACACCGCGCGAACGCGACGCGATCGCGCTTGCGGACCTCGAGTTGGAGCGCGCCGGGTTAATCCAACCGCCGCACCGTGCACCGGGCGACCGGCGCGTGAAACCACCGCGTAGCGAACAATCGCCCCAATCACCAGCGCGACGCCGCCTGCAAGCGTCGCGACGCCGGCAATAACGAGCCTTCGCGCGCCTCCGGTTCGCTCGCGAAAATCCTCGGTGGTTGGTGCGGCGGAAGCGGCGTTTCCTCGACTCCGGCCGCCGATCGCTAGGCCGCCCCCGAGCCCGGCAGCCGCCGCACCGATCCCGAGCAACACGCCGCCGGCGGGATCGCGGTACCACTGGCGGCGGGTTGGCGGGACGACCGGCTGCTCGGGGGGCTGCGCCGGTACTTTCGCGACCGGCGGCGCCTTGGGCTCCGCAACCGGAACCTGCGGTGTTGGCTCGTCCAAGGCGGTGTAGCACTCGCCAATTCGCTTGTTGGCCTCCGCCGCGTCTGCGGCCGGTGGATCCGTCTCCAAAAAACGAGCATTCAGCTCAATTGCTCGATCGCAGCGTCCCGCGCGCTGTTCTGTTCGCGCGCGCGCGAACAGAAAATACGGCCGCGGATCGTGCTCGTATGCACGCGCGAACGCAGCCGACGCTTCGTCGTGTTTGCCGGCCGCCGACAACATCACGGCCCGCGCGGCTTCCGCCTCCGCCTCGGCCGGACCGAAAAGCAGGCCGGCACAAACCCATGCTGCCGCCACGCTTGCCACTCCTTCAGTGTCGCCTGCGGGGTGTGCTGCGCGGCCGAAGCGAGCGGTCGTGGCGCTTTGGCGCTGTACCGGAAAGGGTCATCATCGCTCGTTACCCTACCACGATCGCACCGAATGGTGCGACGCGGACGAGCGTCGCGAGTTGCCCTGGGGCGCCGCCGCCCACTATCCTGACAGCCCATGGCGCGCCGCGCGGGAGCACAGACGAGGCCACGTGAGCCCGAGGTTCTTGGTGGTCCACGCGACGGCTTCGAGCGAGTGATGCTCGCGACCCTCCGCACATCTTGGGTGCGTCGGGTCCCCGCGCATCAGCTGAGTCCCGCGGCGGAGCTGCTCGTATCTGCGCCGCAGCCGGACGGGGTCGCGCCATGAGCGATCCTCGCGATGATGAGGACGCGGTCGATCTCGCACTATTTCGGTCGTGGCAACAAGGAGACGTCCGCGCCGGTGAAACCCTGATGCGCCGTAACTACGACCGGGTGCACCGATTCTTCGAGATCAAGGCCTCGTTTCACGCCGACGATCTCACGCAGCGGACGTTCTTGGGCTGTATCGAGCGCGCGGCGCATATGGCGATCGAGAGCTCGTTTCGCGCGTACCTCTTCGGAATCGCGAGGAACACGTACCTGATGTCGCAACGCGGCGAAGGCCGCCGAGAGCGCGCGGTCGCCGTGTTTGGCGGCGTTGAGCCGCCGGCCGCGACATCGGTGAGCGCGCTGGTCGCCCGCCATCAGGAGCAGCAGCTTTTGCTGCGCGCGATGGAGGAGCTGCCCGCCGAGACGCTGATGCTGATCCAGCTCCACTATTGGGAGGGCATGCGCGCGCGTGAGATCGGTGAGGTTGTGGGGATTCCGACAAGTACCGTCACCACTCAACTGATGCGCGCCCGCCAACGCCTGCGGGAGGAAATCCGCGATGCGCCCGGGGCCGCGCCAGTACGTGAGCGCGTCCTGGCCGATCTGGACGCGTGGACAGCGTCACTTGCCCACACCGTGCGCGTCGCTGGCGCTGGCGGGGGCCCCCCGAAGGGCCCGTGATACACTTCAAAGATGGGGCATAACGCCGAACACCAGGACACCCCTGGCGGCGCTCCCACGCTGACCCCTGGTTCGCGAGTTGGGCGCTATCGCGTGCTCGAGCGGCTTGGCGCGGGCGGCATGGCAGAGGTGTACGTCGCCGTCGCCCGCGGCATCGGCCGGTTCGAGAAGATCGTGGCCATCAAGCGCGTGCTTCCGCATCTGCGTGGAGATGCCGATCTCACGAGGATGTTCCTCGACGAGGCACGCCTGGTCGCGACCTTGGATCATCCAAACGTCGCCCAGGTCATTGAGGTCGGCGGTGTTGAGGGTGAGTACTTCTTTGCGATGGAGTACCTCCACGGCCACGACGTCCGGGCCGTTCTGCAACGGTCGAAGACGCGAGCCGCCCTCCCGCTCGGTTGCGCGATCGAGATCGCTTTGGGCGTGGCCCGTGGGCTGCACCATGCCCATGAACGTCGCGGCGCGGATGGCACGCTGATCGGTCTTGTGCACCGAGATGTGTCGCCATCCAACGTCATGGTGACCTACGAAGGTTCCGTGAAACTCGTCGATTTCGGCATCGCCAAAGCGGCGATCCTGACCCGACAAACCCGGGCCGGTGCCTTGCTCGGCAAGGCCGGGTACATGTCGCCGGAGCAATGCATCGGCGAGTCAGCCGATCGGCGCAGCGACATCTTCGCGCTGGGAATCCTGCTGTACGAGTGCACGACACAAAGACGTGCGTTCGTCGCCGAGAGCGAGCTCGGAACGATGAACAGGATCATCCATGGCCGCTGGATTCGGCCGACGGACATCGATCCGGACTTTCCCCCGCAGTTGGCCGCGATCATCGAGCGAGCCCTGCAAACAGATCCGAGTGCGCGGTACCAGACGGCTCGCGAGTTCGCCGATGATCTCGAGGCGTTCGCACTTGAGCACAAGATTGCCCACTCTCCCGCAGTGCTCGCGTCGCACATGACGGCGGTGTTCGATTCTTGGGAGTCTCCGACGACGCGAACCTCCCTAGCGTTGACCCGGACGCCGTCGACGGCTCGACGATCTCCGACGTTATGGCGCACGCGCGTCGCCGGTGCCGTGGTTGGCCTCGTTGCTGGCGTGGGCATGATGCTATTGCTCCTGCCCGGCCGTGACAGTCGCGCCGATGCAGCGGTTTCGCCTGCGATGTCCGAAATCACCACCGCCGCGGCGCCCCCGATCGCTGAGTCGGCCCCGGCTGCGGTGCGACCTACTCCGACGGCGGTGCCCGCAGCCCCAAAGCCGCTCGCCAGTGCGCCGCCGGAGGTTGCCCCAGCGCCGTCGACCCGAGCCGTAGACGACGGCCCCGAGGCACGTGCCGCGCCATCACGTGCGGAAAAACGGCGCCGCGTGCCCCGCAAGTCCAAGCCGGTGGTGAGCCGGCCCTCGATCGAGGAGGATCTATATCCTCCCTCGCATCACGGGAAAATCGGGCGGACTGCTACGCGAGGTCGGTGAGATCAGCGAGCGCCACACTAACCTGCGGCCGAATCTCCGGAGGAATGATCGCGCGGTACTGCAGGAAGGTCTCGCGCGAAAGCCCTCGCAAGACCGGAGAGGCATCGAGAAGGCGCTCCAGCCGTCCGCCCGATCGCACCATCAGGGTTTCATCTTCGATGTAAGCGTCGATCTCCACGCGATCGATGCTCCCGAGCTCCGTCGGCACACCTGCGCGCGCGAAGGCTGCGGCCAATCGCTCTCGCGCCAGTTCCACGGGTACATCGCGACGCAGTCGTACCGTCTTGAACAACCTGCGATCCCGTAGGCGCGCCGCCAGCTCGCGTAGCAGTGGATCGCGCGCGTCATACCAGGCTCGCAACGCACTCTCGAGGGCATGGTCGTCGAGATCGAGGTAGGCCACGGTATCGATCTCCTCGCCGCGGAGCATGGCTGCCAGGGGTGCGGGCGTACCAAGCGGCGCCTGCACCTGCGCGAGCCGCCGGAACAGCGCGCGCAATACCGCTTCGGCCGCGCGCACGGCCTTGTGCAAGTACACCTGGCGATACATGTAGAGCCGGCCCAGGAAAAAGCCCTCGACGGCGGTCAGGCCCTTCTCACCGTCGACCGAGAGGGACGCGGTGACCGATCCCGGGCGGACGTCGAGCCGCAGCGAACCGAGCAGCCAGTCGAGATCGAGCAGGCCGTAGCGCACGCCCGTCATGTGCGAGTCACGCAGCAAGTAGTCACAACGATCGACGTCGAACGTGCCGGAGACCGCCCGCGCGAGGTGGGCGATGCGGTGTTCGCCGTGGATCAGTCGTTCGACCGCGGTAGGAAACTGGGGGTCGATGTCCCGCAGGCTGCGGTGCACGGCGGTCGCCGGGTCTAGAATGATGCGGGAGGTCCAATCCTCATGCCGCTTCGACCCCGGGACAACGGCCTCGAAGGTGTGGCTGTATGGACCATGGCCAAGGTCGTGGAGTAGCGCGGCCGCAAGGGCGATGCGCGTGTCATCCTCGTCGATCCGATCGGCCATCGCGATGTCGCCTCCAAATCGGGACATTCGCTGCAAGTACCGTTTCATCACGAATGCCGAGCCGAGCGCGTGGGCGAATCGCGAGTGCTCGGCGCCTGGAAACGCGAGCGAGGCGGCCCCCAGGCAGCGGATCCGCCGCAATCGCTGCACCTCGGGGGTGTCGAGGAGGCGAGGCACGATCGACTCGATCGGCCCCTCGAAGGCGATCAGCCCGTGCACGGGATCGCGCAAGATCATCGATGCTGGGTCTACCCCTTCGACCGTCGTCCGGAAAGTGTGCCGCTGTGTAGGCGAAGACGGCGCACCCATTTTTCCGCCGTGGTATGCTGACACCCCGCCCGCGCGCGGCCAGAACCGATGGCGACGTGCTCCAAATGTGGTCTCGAGCTGGCCGCCGGACGCCCCGCGCCCGCGGCATGTCCACGCTGTGGCGGTCCAATCGTCACGCAACGCCCGGACCCCGCGTCCGCGCCCGTCCTGTTCGACGACGATCTTCGAGCGCCGCCGAGTTTCGCTGGTCAGGACGTAGGGACCACCTCGGGTTCGACGCTCTTCGGGACCGTCCCCGACGACGACGAGCTTCCCCTCGCGCTTGATGACCCCGCTCGGCTCGGATCACCCACGCGCTCCACGCCCTCTGCGAGCGGGGGTGATCTCGCACTGGGTGATCTGTTCGATCCAAGCGTTCGCGAGCTTCCCAGCGATCTCGATCTGCCGATGCCGCCCGACGGTGGAGGCCGACTCGATCTCGATCTCCCGACTGTGGCGCGCGTGAGTCAGCCAGCACTGTTCGCTCCTCCTAAGGCACCGCCTGCGCGACCGCCGACGTCCGCGCGCCCGTCGCCCGCGGCGGCTGCTCCCGTTGCAGCGCCCCCGCGACCCACGATGGAAGTGACCGCACCGGCACCAGTCGCTCGGCCCCCCGCGGCCCGCCCACCCGCACCACCACCCGTCCCTGCGCGGGCGGGGCCTGACCCGGGCGTTTCGGCGCCCGATCTGCCGATGCCGGTTTCGCGCGAGGCGCCCCCCATTGTGTTCAGGCCGCCGGCCGCGGATCTGCCCGCGCCGGCGCGCGCTCCGGCCACGCCGTTCCGTGTGCCGGAGCCGCCTCCGATGCGTCAGGTCACCGGGCAGATGCCGGCGATGGACTCTCCCGCCCGACCAACACCGTTGCCCACGCTTCGCGATGCTGGCTTCGGCGCTGACATGATCTCCGTCGCCGATCTCGACCTCCCGTCGCCTGCGGAGATCGACCTTCCGATGCCGGCGGATCTCGATCTGCCGACGCCGGCGAATGTCGATCTGCTGGCCCCGGCGCAAGACAACCTTCTGATGCCGGCCGAAGCCGGACTGCTCGAGCCCACCGGGCTGGAGGTTGAGCCGGCGCACAACCTTTTGCGCCCTGCGGATCTGAGCGTGCAGCCGGCGGATGGGAGCCTGACCCCGCGCCGGCCGGGCGCACCCGTTCCGCGCGCGATCGGTGGGGTCGGGTTCGACGGCGGCCAAGCAGGGGGTGCCCTCGATCCACTCGACGCGCGCCGTTCACCGACGCCCCGCGCGGTGGGCTCGGGTCGTGGACGGCGTGCGATGTGGCTCGCGCTCGGCGGCCTCGGGTTCATCGGTGTCACCGCGGGCGGTTTGTTTCTCGCCGGAGTGTTCGACCCACCGATCGATGACGCGGTCATCGGCCTGCGCGCGCCGAAGCCCAGGACCAAAGATGGCAAAGATGCCACTCCGGTTGCTCCCGGCGTTGCGGTTGATCGCAGTCCCGATGTCCTCACCGCACTCGCGCAGGACACACCCGGTGGCTACATCACCGCCCTCGGGTTGGCCGAGCGCAACGGGGATGCTGTCGGCCAGGCAGAGTCCGCGTTGCTGCTCCATCTTCGCTACGGGCCCGACCAGGTGCGAGTCGGTCAAGCGGCCGCACTCTTGCCGCCGTTCGCCGGAAATACGGAGCCGTTCGTCAAGCGGGTCACCGGACTCCTCGCGTTGAGTAAGCGCGAGCTCGGGGCCGCCGAGACGATGCTCGTGGGCGACGACCCGCGCACCCGCCTCTATCGCGGGTATCTCCGCCTCGCGCAGGGTCGATCCGCGGACGCGATTGGCGAGGCCGACGCGGTGCTTGCCGCTGTTCCCACTGAGATGTCAGCGCTCGTGCTTCGTCACGCCGCGCACGCGCAACAGGATCCAGTGCACGAGCTCCCCGCCATCGCGGCAAGCCTGGAGAAGCACGCAAATCACCCCGGATTGGGCGAACTCGGAGTTCGCACGGCCATAGTTGCCGGTCACCTCGCCAAGGCCCGCGCGTGGCTCGATGGCTTGGGCGGCGACGGAACCACCAGCAAGGGTCACGCCGCCTCGCTCTTGCGCCTGCGCGCTGACCTCGACAAAGCGGTGGGATCCCGGGCAAGCGCCGCCAATCGTTACGACGAAGCGATCGCGCTCGCTCCCGACGATTTCGATCTCCTCCTCGCGTGCGCGCGCGCGCGGCTGGCCGCCGGGCTCGTCTCTGAAGCCCGGAGTCAGGTCGATGCTGCCCTGGCGAAGCAGGCCGACAATGTGGATCTGCTCACGCTGCAGGCCGAGCTCGCCATCGAATCCGGCGAGGGTGACAAGGCGAAGACGCTCCTGGCGGCGCTTGAAGCCAAGTCGCCCAATCGCGCGCAGACCTCGTACCTGCTCGGGAACGTTCACGCGATGCGATTGGAAGTCGACGAGGCCCGCAAGGCCTACGAGGCGGCCGCTACGCGCGATCCCGCGTTGGTCCGAGCTCGCGTGGCCGAAGCCAAGCTGCTCGCCGAAGTCGGCAAGCTCGGCGACGGCATCGGTGTGCTCGACATCGCGAGGAAGCTCGCCGCCGATCGTAAGGATGCCGTCGGTGAGGCCGAGTTGCTTGTGGCTAAGGGCAAGCTGCTCGCGAAGGCGGGTCAGAATGTGGCAGCCGTCGCGGCGTTTGATCAAGCGCTTGTGGTCCGCCCCACGGACAACGAAGCGCAACTCGCCCGCGCACAGCTGCGCTTGGCCGCCGCCGAGTATGCCGAAGCCCGTGCCGACTTCCTCGCCCTTTACGAGCGGACCGGCCGCTACGACGGACTCACCGCGCCCCTCGGTCGCATGTTCGTCAGGGAGGGGAAGCTCGACGATCTTGAAAAGCTCGTCGGTGATAGCGGCGAGAACCCGTACGCCTCACCCGAGGAGCTGCTCGTGGCTGCGCGGCTGCGTCTCGCGCAGGGCAAAACGGACGATGCCGACGCGTTGCTCGGGCGGATCCTCGGTCCAACTCCCCACGACTGGGAGGCCAACCTCCTGCTCGCGCAGGTCCTGCTCGACTCCGAGAAGTTCGCGGACGCGCTGATCCAAATCGATCGCTCGAACCCACCGACACCGATCGCCGAGAAGTACCTCCTACGTGGGAAGATCCTCGAGTACAACGCCAAGCACGACGAGGCGCGGCTCGACTATCGGCGGGCGCTGGCGATCGATCCCGAGCTGCTTGAGGCGCGCTTTCTCTATGGGCGCCTGCTTTACTACGCTGGCGAGAGCAAGGCGGCCGAAGAAGAGCTGCTCAAGGTCACGTCTGTCAGCGAGAAGTTCCCCGGGGCTTTCCTCGAGCTCGGACGCGCACAGAACGAACTCGGCGAAGCCGCGAAGGCGTTGGCGAGCTTGAAGCGGGCACAAGAGCTCGATCCGTCGCAGTACATGGCCCACTACGTTGCCGGACGGATCCACTACAATCGCAACAACTTCGGGGCCGCCATCGCCGAGTTCACGCAAGTGAAGGGCGAGGCGGCCGAGAAAGACCCGGCCTACGCGGATTCGCTCTTCTTCTTGGGCAAGGCCCAGCAAAAAGAGGGGCAAAACAAGGCCGCTGCTGCCTCCTACAAGAAATTCCTCGAGGTCGCGAAACCCGACCATACGAGTCGCGCCGACGCCCAGAAGCAGCTCGGCGCGCTGCGGTAGGTCCACCCTCCGGGCGATCGCTCGCCGCCGGTGGGCGTGCCGGCGAATGACGATGACGCTACATGGCGATGCTATCGCTCTGCATGCATGCGATGCATGCTCGCAATGAGAGCGTCTCATTGGAGGAACGGGTGTTCTTCGGCCACGATGCCGTGAGCACCTATGAGGCATCCATCCGTTCCCCCGCTCGTCCTTGTTTCCGTTCTTCTGTCTGTTCTTGGTGGTTGTCGCGCATCTCCGGCGGCCAGCTCGTCGGTTCCGCCGGATCGCGGGCCAGGCTCTGGCGGGTCTGCCCCCGCCGCCCGCGAACAATCGCCTCTTCCGCCGGGTAGCGGCTCGCTCATCGTTGTTGTGGACCACGTGGCATCGGGCGAAGGGACAATTCGTTGCGCTCTGTTCCACGCCGCCGAGGGGTTTCCCGGGCCGTCGCCGATCGTCGGCGGCAACCAAACAGCTTCACCCGGAGCAGGGGCTCGCTGTGCCTTTAGAGGGCTCCCGCAGGGGGTTTACGCCGTCACTGCCTACCACGACGCGAACGACAACGGCCGGCTCGACACCAACGTCTTCGGCGCGCCGGTAGAGGGATACGGCGCGACGCAGAACCACCTCCCCGCGGCGGCCGCACCCCGTTTCGATGAGTCGTCGGTTTCCCTGCAGGACGGCGAGAGCGTCACCGCGCATGTTCGATTCCGCTACTGAGGCGAGGACAATGTACCGCGCATTCCCCATCGTCAGTTTGGTCATACTGTCAGGGTGTGTTCGCCCCGGGGCTCAACACCGGTCCGCGCCAGCGCCAACCGGATCTCCGGGGTCGCTGCCAGCTCCGGCGCGATCGTTCGCGGAGTGTCGCGCCGAGCGCCTTGAGCCAGACCTCCGCCCGACACCGGTGGAGCTGGTGAAGCATGGCGACGAGTCTGCTCAGACTTCGTACATCATCACCACGACTTATCTCGCGCTATCACCGAGTCCCGAGCATCAGGCCACGTTCCGCAATGACATGCAAAGGATGCTCAGCGTCCTTTCGGCGACCCCCGGCCTCGTTGCCTTTCGGTTCGCGACCTCAGAAACCTGTCTCTCCGCGCGGACGCTCGCCGTCTGGAAAGACAGGGAGTCGATGCAGAGCTTCGTGCACAGTCCCGAACATACTGCCGCCATGGGTCACATTGATGAGATCAGTCGGGGAGACAGCACGTTCGCCGACTGGGAAGGCGAAGTATCAACTGCGGAGTGGGATCACGTCGCACGGGAGCTCGCACGTGGTGAAGGGCCCCGCCGATGACGTGGCGCATGCATCCGGCTCCGGGCCCACGCCCGCAACGTCAGCGTTGCCACCACAGACTACCCCGCCTGTGGGTCGACTTCGCACCGTCGCCGATCGACGCGACGCCGTAAGATCGAGCGCCAACCTGGAACGTTGAAGCCCACGGTGGCGCCGCTCGGTGTTGGTGCTTTGCTCGGCCTCGTGCTCGCCTGTGGCTGCGGTGGGGCCGCGGCCAGCGCTGTCCCCGAGGATGCGCCGGACGATCGGGCGCCCGCCGCGGAGGCTCGTGTCGCGTCAGTCGTGGCTGTCGCTCCTGCGCTGCCGACACCCGCGCTGGCACGGGTCGTCGCCGATGCGCCGGCGGTGCGAAAGAGCTGGGGCCACGCGGACGCTGACCCAAGCAACGATCTAGAGCCCGGACCGCCGCCACCGCTCGCGGACTGCGAGAAGCGACTCGCGGCGGCGGGTGTGACGTTCAAGACCGCCCGCGTCGGAACGAGCCGCCATGTGGATGGCGTGCCGCGTTGCGGCGCCGGGCAGGTCGTTCGTTTCAAGCGCGGCCCGGGCAAGATCTCGTACAGCAGCTCGCCGCTGCTGACATGCCAGATGGCGCTGGCGCTCGCCGACTTCGAGCGCGTGGTTCAAGATGAGGCGGTGGCGCACCTCGGCAGCCGTGTCGTGAAGATCGAGCATCTTGGCACGTTCAACTGCCGCAAGATGGCGCTGTACGATCTAGTCAGCGAGCACAGCTATGCCAACGGTGTCGATCTGCGGCGGTTCATCCTGGCCGACGGTCGCGTCGTCGACGTGCTCAAGCACTTCCGCCCGACCGGGGAGGAGGCCGCCGACCCCCGCACTTTGTTCCTGCGTCGGCTCGGCAACCGGCTGTTCGACGAGGACGTGTTCTCGAACGTGGTGACGCCGTACTTCGACAGCGCGCATCGCAACCACATCCACGTCGACATGGCGCGTTACCGCGTCGATGGCACTCGGCCGCAGTAACCGTCCCGGTGCCCAACCCAGAACCCCTGAGCGAAGGCCCGTCGCTCGGAGGCGGCCGTTCTGACGCGCACCGCCCGCCCGTTGGCGGAGTTTGCGGGGCTCTGCGATGCTGGTGGCGATGGTGCGGGGACCCTTCGTTGCGCTGATCGCGGCGACCATCGCGGGTGGTTGCTTCGGGCGCGCGGGTGCGTACGCCTGCGACGAAGACGCGGATTGCAACGCGGCCAACGGGGGCCGGTGTGAGGCGACCGGGTTCTGCTCCTATCTGGACACCTCGTGTGACTCGGGGCGTCGCTATGACGCTCTGGCGCCTGTGGCGCTTGATGGAGAGTGTGTGTCTCCCGCGGACGAAACTTCCGGAACCACCGGCGTTGGGCCTTGTTCCGACTGCACCGATCTCGATGGCGACGGTTACGGTGTCGGTTCGGCCTGCATGGGGATGGACTGTGACGATGCGAACCCCACCCGTCACACCGGCTGCTTGTACGTCGGGCCAGACGGTAACGACATGAATACCGGCGACGATCCTAGCGCGCCGTGGGGCACGCTCGCGCGCGCCGTCGGAGCACTCGTGCCGGGCGATAGCCTCGTCTTGTTGCCGGGTTCGTACGAGGTTGAAACCACGGGGTTGCTGCGCGCGGACTGTGGCGTCGACGGGAATGCGGTCGCCGGCACGATGTCGTTGCCGATCTCGATCCGCGGCGGTCGCAACCCAATGGAGGAGCGTCAAGCGATCCTGGAGTCCGATGGGTCGAGACCGGCCATCTACCTCGCACATTGCCACCACTGGAAGTTGTCGGGGCTCACCGGACTTAGTCAGGACCTCGCCGGTGGCGCGGGATCGGTGGTGGAGTTACGCACCTCGAATTCCGTGAGTGCTCACAACCTGCTTGTCGCACACTCGAACCGGCTCGTGCAGAGCTTCGGCGTGTACGTCACCTCCGACGATGCTTTGCTCGAAGATCTTGAGGTGTACGATTTTCATATCACCGGGATCCACGTGGGCACATCGAATCGCGCGACTGTGCGTCGCGCCTACGTCAATTCGCGCGAAGGCGAGGACCCGCCCGATACCCCTTACCCAACGTATCACTCCACCACGGGGGACCACGGTTTGCGTTTCGCCTCCGGAGCGGGGCACAAGGTCGAAAACTCGGTGTTCACCGACCTCGGGCTAGCCATTGTTTCCGAAGCTGACGTCGACATCGTGGGCACCGTCGCGTTCGATGTCGTCAACGGTCTGTTTGCAACAGGAGGCCGCGTGGTGGTTCACGATGCGATCGTGGTGAATTCACAGAACAATAGTATCGATTTCCGCAGCGTAACGATGGCGCGCATCGATGGCGCGACGATCATCGGTGGCGGAAGCGACGGCGTTTATCTGGGGCCAGATTCCGAGCTCGCCTGCGATCCGAAGCAGGGGTGCACGTCTACGGTCCTCAATGTGCTTAGTCTGCGCAACGAGGGCATCGGGATCGGTGGTGTGAGCCCGGTTGACTGGAGCGTCGCGGGCTCGAACGCGAACGGCAACGCCATGGACTATCGGTCAGACGATGCGATCATCGATGATGATGACGGCCGGATCCAAAGATCGCTGTCTGATCCCGCTGAGGGGATTGGCCTCGAGCGCGGCAAGTGCGTCGTGTTCATCCCCGAGAACAGTGCGATGCATGGGCGCGGGGAGGACGGGGCGGACATCGGCGCGAACATCCTGACGCGCACCGTTGACGGCGAGCTCACCGAGATCCCGCTGTGGGATCCGAAGACCGGCGCGTTCCCGTGCGGTAACTTCGTCCCGGGGATCAATGATCGACCGGGCGCGTCGTGCTTTGACTTTCACAGCTTGCTCAACGTACGGACCAACGAGTGCGAGCTACCCCCAGCCACGCCGAGTTGCGACGGCCCCATCTGACTCGTGGGGCAGATCGGGCCGTCGACTACCCCGACACGAACGACCGGTTGCGAGCTACCAACGCAGCCCGAGTCCCGTGAAAACGAGAGCAGAGCGAGCGTCGTTGCGTCGCGATCTCGTTGCGCGACGGCGAGCGACGACGACGTAGCGCACGATTGCCGCGAGGATCAACGCGCCGCCGGTTGGAAGCACGACGGCACCAGCAATGCCGAGCCGGCGTGCGCGAGCGCGGGTGTCGAGGAATTCCTGGGCTGATCCTTCTCGTGTGACGTTGCGATCGATGACTGCGCCGGCGACCAAAAGGGCGACGCCGGCGGAGGCCGTTGCGGTGCCCAGCGCGAGGGATGTCGCACCTCCGGGATCGCGCCACCAGGGTGCCTCGCGAGGGGCGACGACGGGATCGGGTGCCGGGTCCGGCGCTGGTGGCTCCACCTTGGGGGCCGGCTTCGCATCATCGGGCGGCCGGCGCGCGCCGCCGCACGCGACGATCTCCGCGGCGACTTGCGCCTCGATCTCATCGCGTTTGGCCTCATCGGTGAGTTGCGTGGCGGGGAGCGACTCCAGGTAGCGGCCGAAGTATCCGATCGCCCGCCGGCAGTCGCCGTCTTGCTTGGCGATGGCGCCGAGCCCGTACAGGTACTTCGGCAGGGGATCGAGCGCGTACGCGGCCTCGAGCTCTCGCGATGCGCCGCGGAGATCGCCCTTGGCCCACAGCTCGGCCGCCTTCGCTTCATGTGGCTCCGCGAGTTCGGCACCACTGTGCGCGGGAACTTCCAGCAGGCCCCAAAGCACGAACGACAGCGGCAACGTCGTTACATCCCTTCGAGAAACAGCGGGCGCTTCGGTGTCGGTTGCCCGCCGGGCTTGCGCGGGCGTTTCGTTGATCGCTTCGAGTCACCGGAACGAGTACGCCCGCCGTTCTTCGCCGCGGTTGGCGGTTTCTCGCCTAGCTCGGGGGCTTGGCTGGTTCCCGGGCGGGGCGCCGGCTCTTCTTCACGCGGCGCTGACTCGGGGGCCGCCTCCCGGACGGCGGTCGCAACATCCTGGTCCCCTGCGTTCGTCGGCGGCAGCGGGGCCGCGATCACAGGGGCGCGACTTGACGGCTCCGGTGCGGTGGCGGGCGCGCTGTCGGGTGCAACCACGGCAGGAGCGTTCGCCACGGTCGCGACCGCGGCCTCGGAGTGGCGCGCCCCCGCGTTCCACAGGACGCCCGTCACGACCACCGCAGCCGTCGCCCCCGACGCAAGCCAAGGGACGAACCATGGGACCCGGGTCCGCGTTCTTGAACGCGAACGTGGCTCACTTTGCGTGTCGGGCGAGAACGACACGACATCGTCGCTCCCCTCGTCTGGGGCAGGCGTCGGGCCAAACGCGCTGCGCATCATCGTTTCGACGGCCACCGACGTCAGGGCCAGTCCGCACGACTTGGCCACGTTTTCGAGATCGTCTTGCAATGCACGGGCGGTGGGGTACCGCGCCTTCGGCTGCACTTGCAGCGCGCGCAGAACGACCGCCTCGAGTTCATCCGGGTACCCCGGCACAACGGCGGAGGGTCGGTCGTAACGGCCAAGCAAGGTCCGATTCATCACGCCGAACTGGCTATCCCCCGTGAACAGCCGCCGACCCGTGGTGACCTCGTAGAGTAGGATTCCCAGCGCGAACACGTCGCTCCGGCGATCGACCATGTCGCCCAGGCACTGTTCGGGGGACATGTATCCGATCTTGCCTTTGACCGATTCACCCCGCGTCTGGCAGGTGTCCGCAAGCGCCTTTGCAATGCCGAAGTCGACGACTTTGACCTCGCCGACGAATGACACCAGCACGTTCGATGGCGACACGTCGCGATGGACGATATGCAGTGGTTCACCGGTCGGGCGGCGCGCATCGTGGGCGTGGTGCAGCCCGCCGGCGGCGGCGTGGACAATGGTAAGGCCGGATTCCAGGCTAATCCTGCCGGGCGCCGTTGCAGACAGCACCTCGCGCAGGCTGCGGCCGTGCACGAGCTCCATGACGAGGAAATACTCGCCCTTCACCTCGCCAACGTCGATCACGCGGGCAACGTTCGGATGGTCGAGCGATGCGGCGAGCCTGGCTTCACGTAGGAACATCTCAACGAAGGCCGAGTCGCTTGCAAGCAGGGGGCGCACACGCTTGAGCGCAAACGTTCGCTCAAAGCCGGCGGCACCCCCGGCGCGAACGAGGTATAGCTCCGCCATGCCACCGACAGCGAGGCGGCGCACCACCGTGTATTTACCCACGCGTGTGCCTGGCCGCAGGGCGAGTGCATCTGTGGTCGACGGAGTTGGGCTCGGATCCGTCACGGTAGGTCCCGTCGCATTGGGCTGGCGTCTGCCAGCGGGATCGTCGCGAGCGATCGCGCCCAGGCCTCGAGCTCGCCGAGGATCGAATCGCGCAGCTCTTCTCCGGGGGTCATCGCTGTAATTGCTTCCCGGAGCAGAGCACGCGCGCGCGCCAGCCGGGACGTTAGCGTGCTCGGCAACACCTCAAGCGCGGCGGCGATGTCCGCGGTGCCCATGTCCTCCCAATAGTACAGCTGCACGAGCAGCAAGTGGTCGTCCGGGAGCGTCGCCAGGGCGTGCAGCAGGATCTGTTGCTCCTTGCGCCGCGCAACTCTGAACGACAGCGAGGTCTCAAAGCCGTCCCAGTTCGGCGCGCGCTGGATCGCCGCGTCTTGTCGTTCGCTGCGCCGCTGGGAGTCGGCGAGTTGCCGGCGCGCGATCCCGAACAAGAACGCGCGGAACGAAGCTCCGTCGCGAATCGTATCGCGCGCCGCGACGCACGCGGCAAAGGTCTGCTGCGCCAGATCCTCGGCGAGAAAACCTGCTCGGAGCTCGAAGAACCGAAGCACGCGCTCGTAGTGGCGGGCCGCCAAGCGGTCGCCCGCGCGGCGATCGCCTTCTCGCCACGCTGCCAGCAGCGAGAAATCTGCTGGGTCGTCCGGCCCCACTGTCCGAGGCTAGCATGGGGGCACTGTGCGCATTGTGGCCGCGAGAGCGATGCCGTCGCCGCGCCGAGGGTGGGTTCTCGCCTCCACGCGCTCCTCCGCCCCACCGCAAGCGAGCGGGGGGCGCAACAGGCGGATCTTGGCTGGCTGCGCAGCATGGGGTGCAACCCAGCGGCGTCAGAACGCCCGCGTCGTGGGGGCCCCTGGGGAGCTCCCATCATGCAAGGAATACCGGGCCTATGCGAGCCCCGAGCAACGCCACCACTGGGCGGGGTCGCGCCAACAGGCTGCTGGCCGCGGCGTGCGCCGCGGAGCCGGGCGATCATGGCCTTAGCTTTGGTGCCTTGCCTCCGGAACGCGCCTGTAGCAACTGCGATGATCACCACGCATCGGACAAAGCGTGCGGGACCGGCCGAGGCCCAATTTTTTGCGGCCACGTCGAGGATGGGGAACATGGTTGGCAGGCCTCTGCTGGCCGTGCGTTTCAGCCGGCCGTCAGCGACGTGTTTCCACCGTGGGTACGTAACCAGGTCTCGTAGAGCTCGAGCCGCGGAGCATCGTCGAGGTTAGAGGCGCGCCAGATCGTCAGCGCGCGCCGTCCTTCAGCCAGGGCGCGCTGGCGTTGCTCTCGATCGGTATTCGCATCCCAGAGCACGGTCGCAAGGATGTGATGCGCAAACGAGAGATCGGCAGCGTCGAATACCCGCCCCTCGCGCAGGGCCACCGCCCGTTCGGCCAGCGGCACGCCCTCGGCTGCGCGGCCGAGCTTTGCCAGCGCGCGGGCCTCGGTGAGGAGGTGGAACGCCAGCGCGACGTGATCGGGGCCAAGGCGCGCTTCCCGAATCGCGAGGGCGGCCGCGCTGGCAGCGAGGGCGCCAGAATAATCGCCGAGATCGAGCAGAACGTTGGCTTTGTTCGACAACGCGATCGCGACGTTGGGGTGGTCTGCGCCAAAGCGCTTGGTGTAGATGCGCTCCACTTCGCCGAAGTGGCTGAGGGCGCGCGGGTAATCGCTTATTCGGTGGGCCAAATTCCCGAGGTGGTTGTGAACGGCGGCCACGTTGGGGTGATCGCCACCCTGGTTTGCGAGGTAGAGGTCGAGGGCTCGTTCGGCGTGCTTGAACGAAGCCTCGAGCTCGTGCAACGTGTATTCGACGGTTGCGAGGTTGATGAGGTCCTCGCCCACGAGGAGATGGCGGGGTCCGAGGCTCGCTTCGCGCACCGCGAGCGCGTGAAGGTGCAGCTCACGCGCCCGCTCCGGGTCGCCGAGGTGAGACGCATCGCGGGCCACGCGAGAGATTTGATGGGCGACCTCGGGGTGATCCTCGCCGAGGACGGTTCGAACGAGCTCGAGCGCGCGCTCGTGTTGCTCTCGGGCCTGCACAAAACGTCCGAGCGCGTGCAGCGTGTTGCCGTAGTTCCCGTGCAACACGGCGCGCGCCAGCGGACCGGGATCGAGTTGCTCTCCGAGGGAGAGGGCTCGTAGGCGGTGGGTCTCGGCCGCCTCGAACTGACCGGCACTGTCCTCGACGTTGGCGAGAACGGTTGCGTGCTGTCGCTGCAGGTCGATGTCGTTGCCCGCGGCCAGAACTGCGAGCTCGATCGGGAGCGTCATTGCCAGCGCGGCTTGTGGATCGAGCTGAACGTCGCCCACGACATGCAGCCACTCGAGCCAGAGATTCGCGGTTGTGCTCGGATCCCCGGCGATCGCGGCCAAACGCAGTCCTTCGTCGATGGTTGCACGCGCGCCGGCCGGGTCGCCGGCAAGCGTTTGCAGCTTGGCTCGCGCGAGAAGTACTTCGGCGCGAAACCACGGAACGTCAACGTCCGCGATCGCCGCCAGCGAATCAGAGGTTGCGTCTACGCCCACGGCGTAGCGGCCACCGGCGAGCCGCGCCTCTGCGGTTGCGAGCGACATCCGAGCTTCGGCGATCGCGGCGAGTTGCTCCGGGGTCGCGTCGCGGCCGCGAACTGCCGGGTCGTTGCACGCCGCGATTCGAGGAAGCGACATTGCTGCCTGCGGCGCTCGCTCGATCGCTGTCGAATCGGCGGTCGCCAGCTCGCTCAACAAGGCGTCGATCCGTTCACGCCGTGCCTGCAAGCAGTCCATGCGCACGTCGAGGCGCTCGTGAGACTGCTCTCCGCGGGTGTGCGTGGCGCTACACGTGGCAACAACTGCCTGCCGCCACTCTGCGGCGTACGCTGCCACCGCGGCGTCGACCGCCGTCCACGCCGCGTTTGCCTGGGGAAGCTCACTTGCGACGAACGCATGGGCGAGATTGGCTCGACGCTCGTTGTTCCACACGGCGTCGATTCGGGCGCCGGCGGCCTCGCACATGCGTTGCTTTGGATCGTGAAGCACAACGCCGGCGCCGCCGAGGCAAAGCGCAAGCGACCCGAGTCCGGCGCCGAGCCAGACTCGTCGCCTGCGACCTGGGTCGTCCGCGAGGGCGGCGAGCACGGGCGCAAGATCGGGGAAGCGGCGCTCGGGTTCGCGGGCAAGGCCGCGTAGGATCGCTGCCCGCAGCCGAGTGGGCACGGCCCCCCTGCGCGCGGCTGGGGGTTCGCGCACCTCGCCCCGAAGTACGGCATCAACGAGTTCGCCAAGGCTTTCGGTCGGAAACGGACGCTCGCCGAAGATGGCTTCGTAGGCGGCGACGCAGAAGCTGAACTGGTCGGTCGCCGGGGTTCGCGGTCCGCCGGCGAACTGCTCAGGCGCCATGTACGCTGGTGTGCCAGCCGTCGCGTCAGTGCGGCCATCGGGTTGAACCTCGTCGTCGGTTGTCGGCGGCCCGTCGTTCGAGTCGCCATCAAGTTCGCGCGCCAAGCCGAAGTCCGTGACGAGCACGCGACCATCGTCGGCAAGCAGTACGTTGTCGGGTTTGAAGTCCCCGTGGACGATGCCGTGGGCATGCGCGGCCGCAAGCCTCCGGCCCGCCTGCAGCAGTAGAGCAGCGGCCTTTTGCCACGATGGGTGGCGCTCGGCGATCCACGCGGCGAGGTTTTTTCCCTCGACGAATTCCATGGCCAAAAACGTGCGATCGCCATGCAACCCAACGTCGTGGATCGTCACCACGTTCGGATGGTTGAGGCGCGCCATCGCCTGCGCCTCGCGAAGCATACGCGAGGCGCCGCGGGGGCTGCCCGACGGACGCGATATCAACTTTAGGGCGACGCGGCGATCGAGTCGCGGATCGTAGGCAGCATAAACCACGCCCATCCCGCCGGCGCCAACGCGATCGAGCACGACGTAGCGTGCAATGACGGTGCCGCAAGCGATGTCATCCCTCGGCGCCTCGGCTCCGAGGTCGTAGGGGGGTTCCGACGCAGAGCGCGCGGTAGAGGGGACGAGCGTGGCTTCGTCCCCGGCGACGAATCGCTGTGTCATCAGCGTCCCGTATCGTCCGCCTCGTGTTCGCTCGAGCGCGATGCCGAGGACGCGGCGGCGTGTGAGTGTATCACCCCTCGTCCCCACCTAGCGGTGGCGGAGGCCCGACAAAACTTCCGGCCCGCGGACCCACGCGGAGAAAACGACGGGCGTTGTGCGCGCCGGTGCGAATGCCATCGATCTGCGCGACGATGCCTTCGATGACGTGGACCGGGATGCAAGTGCTATTTTGGATGGCGAGCGATGCACTTGCCGCAAGCGTCGACCCGGGCGCGCCCGTGCCGATCGTTGGCGGCCAAGAGGCGGACGTCTGTGCGTGGCCCAGTGCCGTCGCCGTGCTCGAAGATGATGAGACCCCGGTGATGTGCTCGGGCTCGCTGATCCATCCTCAGGTGGTGCTGACGGCTGCGCATTGCATCATTCCCGAGCGCCCGATCGTTGCGCTCGGCTTCGGGGAGTCCGGACAGGTTTTCGGGGTGCCGCAGTTCACGGTGGCGCCGATCGAGTGCGTGCCGCACCCGAACTACGCCCTCGCCCAGACCAACGATATCGCCTACTGCTTGCTCGCCGAGGCGGTCGAGGATGTGCCCATCGTCCCGCTGCTCGCCGGTTGCGAGGTCGAGGAGCTGCAGCCGGGGGTCGAGGTGACGATCGTCGGCTTCGGCGCGACGTACGGCACTTACGATCCCGACACCAAGACGATCTCGACCATGGGCGTTGGCGCCAAGCGGTGGATCACTCAAACCGTCGACGCTATCGATCTCGACATCGGCGAAGTGGCGATGGTGGGTGGCGATGGATCGCAGTCGGCCTGCTTCGGCGATTCCGGTGGACCGGCCCTGATCGAGCTGTCCGACGGTACGTGGCGGGTGTTTGGTGCCGGATCCCACCTCTACGATCCCGGTGGCTTGCCCCCGCCTATGGAGGAGGGCAATGTCTGTGGCACTGGCGTTACCTACGGTTACGCGGCGCTTGTGATCGACTGGCTCGAGAGCGAGACCGGTTTCGATCTGACGCCCTGCTTCGCTGGCGATACGTTTGTGGGCGGTGTGGGCTGCGGCGGATTTCCAACCGCGCCGGCAGAGCCGGTGAGCGGTTGGGACCAGCGCTGCGGCGGCGGATCCGTGGGCGGTGGCGCGCAGCTATGCGCGGCAGGTGAGACTGGGGGCTCGAGCACCGGCGCCGGTGTGGACAGCACCGGCGCAGATGAGACGAGCGGAGCGAGTGAGGCGACAGGGACGAGCTCGGATGGCGGCGGCACCACCGGCGTCGTCGCGGGTTCGTCGTCCGATGGCACCGATGGGATCACGACGACAACCACAACGGGCCCGAGCGGCGAGAGCTCGACCGACGCCGGCGCTGCGGGAGAGAGCGCCGGCGGGTGCGGCTGCACTACTACTACGACGACGGCCAAAGAGACGCTCGTGTTCGCGCTCGCTTTGTGCCTTGCAAGTCGTCGCCGGCGGCGTCGGTGAGGCGCCTCAGTGGTGCATGTGGTCGAGGTGCTCGCCAACGAGTTCCATGGGGCGGTTCGTGTGACGGGCGAGCTGAACCGCATCGCGCAATCGCTCAAATAATGCACGCGCGTTGGGCAGCCCGTAGAGAGCCAGCTCCGGCGTGGTTTGGTCGGTGCTCATGACGGTGATCCGGGCGATCCCAAGGATGCGGTCGATCACGCTCTGGCTAAACTTGACGTCGAGCACACGCCAAAGCTCCAAACTTTCCACCGTCTTTGCGAGCACGCCGCGTTCGATCTCGATGCGGCGCAATGTCAACTTGTAGCGCAGCGTCGTGTGGCGCAAGAACGTCCACACCAGGCCGGGGATGCCGATGAACGCGAGCGGCCACATCGGCCACGTCGCGAAGAAGTCGATCTTGCGCAAGAAGTACCCCGCAAATCCGGCGGCGGCGGAAGCCAGAATCCACTTCGTGTAGTCCCAGGCGAGGGCGCCGTGTTTGGCCGGCCCGAAGTAGATAATCTCCTCGGCATCCGGTTGGGCGAGCGAGCCAGCCGGTGCATGCGCCATCGGCTTGGGCGGTTGATCGGGCGAAGCGGGCGGTCTTTGGTCCATGGGGCCTCTGGCGCGGCTGAGAGGATAGCAGGCCGGCGACCGCGCCGCGCCCGGGGCGGTTCGACTCCCGCGGTACGGCGTGTCGCGGGTTGAGCGCGAAAGGTCGTGCAGCGGTTGGCGCGTCGCGAATCACCCGGGCTGCTATGCTCGATTTCTCGCCGCCGGCCCAGCCGATGTACCTGTTGAGCGCCCGTTTCACCGAAGTCCCTCCGTTCGGAACGATCGAGTTCCCGTTCGTCGATGATGCAGGCGCCCCGCGCCTGATGACGCTTGTGTACGGTTCGGGCGGCGTTGGCAAGACAGTCCTGCTGTCCGTGCTCGGCGCGACGCGGCCCGGCATCGCCACGGTTCTCTTTGCAGGTGCCTTCGGCGGCGGACCGCATGCGGAAACGCAATGGTTGCTGGGTTCGGACGACCCCGAGCGCCCGCATCCGCTCGTCGTCGCCACGCCAAACCAGTCGCGGGCAGCGGAGGATGAAGCCGCCGCGTTGCGACGGCGCGAGCAGGCGCTGTTCGAGCGACGCGCCAGGGACGGTGGTTTTGTCTTCCTCGCGCTGCCCACCAACCGATGGTTCTCGCGCCAGCCCATGGCGCTAGCGGCACCTACGCGAACCGTCGTGGCCTACGACGTTCGCAGCACGGTGAATCTCGAGGATGCCAACCGTGCTGACCTGACGCGTGAGACCAAAGCTGCGCTGGCCTACGCGGGCATCGCTTCAGCGCTGGTTCCGCACACCCAGCGCGAGCGAAACGATCTGCGCGCGCGTGGCCCCCAGCACAATCTTCGCGCGCTCGGCGTGGCGATGCGCGAAGCGGTAACCGGGTTTTGCCAGCTGGGCGGGTTTGAATACGTGGGCGTCGATCCGATCTCGCTTGAGCCCATGTTCACCAGCAGTGGGGGAAGAAGGATCCCCTTCGACGTCTTGCCCACGCACACCCGGCATCTCGTCGCGATCGCGGCCTTGGCAGTGCGCACGCTTTGGTCGGCTTATCCCGCTGGCGATCCGCGGGATGCCGAAGGCGTGATCGCGATTGACGATGTGGATCTGCATCAGGACGACGGAACCCAAGATCGCCTCCTGTTCACGATGCGCACCACGTTTCCGCATGTGCAGTGGATCCTGACCACCAGTTCCTCGCAGCTCGCGGCCAGCTGCGATCCGCGTGAGATCCTAACCCTGCGGCGCCTCCCTGGGGACGAGCGCGTGGAGCTTTTCCTCGACCACGAGGCGCAGACGCACTAACAGGGCGTTATTCTGCGAAGCGGACGTGAAAGTGATCGTCATGTCCGCGCCAGTCGCGAATGATCCCGCGCGTCGCTCGGTTGCCGCTGGGGTACTGAAACCACGCGTCGAGCTGGTCGGCCGAGATCCCCTGGCCTTTGGCGTGCGCGAAGAGCAAGCGCTGGACTTCATAGTCCATGAAAATCCAAGCCACAGCCCGGCTCTCGAGCAGTACTTGGACCAGCGCCCACGTGCGGGCGGGATCGAGGTTGCTGGCATCGGTGTGAATGAAACGCGGCTCGTGGGCGAGGCGGCCCTGTAGCACGTAGCCGATATCGACGTCACGACCACCGCGGTGGGACAGATGGGGTGGGAACGGTCCACCCCCGGCCTTGCTGATGTCACCCACGTGGATGTCTGGGCTTTCGGGATCTCGGCGCGCATAGGCGCGGAGTGCTTCGCGCAAGCGGTGCACGGTGCGTGGTGTTCCCCAGGCGAACGCGGGTGTCTTGACCAGCCATCCTTGTCCCGACTGCAGCTGCACGCCGTCGGCCATCGTGTCCGAGAGGTCGTCGTCGATAAGATCGGGGTAGAAGACGTCGTCGGGTGCGATCTCGGCCGGGGCTACCCCGACAGCGAGCAGTTCTTCGCGCTCGTCATGCACGATCACGACCTTGCCGGCGAGCACGCGGGCGACGATCGCGTCGTTGCGGATCGGATCACCCGGGCGATAGCTCATGACCGTCTTGGCAGTCTCGTCGCGAATCATCGCCTTTGACGCAGAGGCATCGTCGGCCACGAGCGTCGCCAATAGGACGAGGGGCAGCGATGTTGCCGGAGGTTCTTGAGTCGCCGGCGCCGGCGGCCCAGGCGCGGACTCGGAGGGTGACTCTGCCGCCGCCGGCGTTTCGGACGAAGCGGGTGGCGGGGCGGCCTCAGCGGTGGGCGCCGCACCGTCGCACGCGCTCGCGGCTAAGATCACAGCCAGGGCGAGCGCGCGCACCCGTTCGTGATAGCACGATGATGCCTGTCGTCTGGCGCATGCGGGTCAGCAAACTAGTATATCGAACATTAAATCCAACATTTCAATTGATCATTTCTGGTCTCACTGGTATTTCATCCCTCATGCTTCGGCGACTTGGACTTGGACTCAACCTGCTCGCCGCGTGTGGGCCTGCGCTTGTTGCCGACCCCGGGACCTCGTCCGACGCGGGCGATCTCCCCGGGGATGGCTCCACGAGCACGACAGGCGGGAGCAGCCCGGTGCCGCCGGGCTCGACCACGGCGAGCCCGACCACGAGCCCGACCACGAGCGCCACCCAAGGATCGGTGAGCGAGGGAGTCGGTTCGGGACCTGACACCACCAGCATCGGTGATGACGCGGACGATGAGGGTTGCGGCTTCATCTGCCACACCGACGTGTCGATTGGGATCGAGTGCGACGTCTGGACCCAGGATTGCCCGCCGGGCTACAAATGCAACCCGTGGGCAAACACCGGCTCCGCGTACAACGACACCCGTTGCTCACCGATCGTTGATCAGCCCGCCCACGCCGGCGAGCCCTGCGAGACCGTGGATTCCCCAGCCAGCGGCATCGACGACTGTGATGCCACGTCGTTTTGCTTGGCCCTCGGCGGGACCAACGAGGGCACGTGCGTGGCGTACTGCATCGGCAGCCTGGCGATGCCGCACTGCGCGAACCCTGCAGAGGCGTGCACCATCACGAATGACGGGGTGCTTATTCCGTGCTTGCCACGGTGCCACCCACTCGATCCGTCATCTTGCGCCGAGGGGTTCGGTTGTGTCGACGGATTCGGCACATTCGTGTGCCTACAGAGCTACGACGACGGCCTCGGCTACGCAGAAGCGTGCGAGACACTCCACGCGTGCGGGACCGGTTTGTTCTGCGCCGAGGCGCAGCACGTGCCCGAGTGCACGGACGCCTATTGCTGCACCGCATTCTGCGACCTTGCGGCGGAGCTGCCAGACGCCGCGTGCCCTGGCCAGGCGCAGGTCTGTGCACCTTGGTACTCGGATGGTTTCGCGCCGCCGGGGCTCGAAAATGTCGGCTATTGCACCGTTGGCTGAGCCAGCACGCAATTGCAAAGCCGCCGCCGAGTTGGTCCCCGACGGCGGCCGCACGTGCTCAATGCACTCCGCTCAGTTCGCGGGCTTCGCCGGCGCGCCCGTCTGCGCCTTCATGCGCTCAGACATCTGCTCGGGTGTCACGTCTTCCTTGTGCGTCGCGAGCCCCCAATGGAAACCCGAAATGTCGAGCACAGCGCCGTAACGGTCGCCCCAGAACATGTCGGTGACCGGGACAACGGCCTTGGCGCCCGCGGTGGTGGCCCGCGCGAATGCGGCATCGACATCGGTGCCGTACATCATCAGCGTGACCGGTGAACCACCAAGCGTGAGGGCCGACTTGCTGCCCTGCGCCGGGTTTTCATCGCTGAACATGAGGATCGAGTCCCCGATCACCACTTCGGCGTGCATGAGCTTGCCGCTTCCATCGGGAACGCGATCGCGCTCCGTGGCCCCGAACGCGGCCTTGTAGAAGTCGATCAGTTTGGCGGCGTCGGCCGCCACGAACGACGGCGTGACGGTGTGGTATCCGGGCGGCACCGGCGTCTTCGTCGGCGTGCCCACCACCTTCTTCCAGGCCGGTTCCGCGCTCGCTTTTGCGGCCTTCTTGCCCTTTTTTGCCTTGGGAGGTGGCGCCAACAGAGCGCCGCGTTGGCTCATCTGCTCGGGCGTCAGATCTTCGATGTGCGTCGCGACCGCCCAGCGGTGACCGAATGGATCAAGCAGCTGGCCGTACCGATCGCCCCAGAACTGATCGGCAAGCGGGAGGTCGACCGTCGCGCCGGCAGCTTGCGCCGTGGCGAACGCCTCGTCGGCGTTGGCAACGTAGATGAGGAGCGTGGCCGGCGATCCGCCGAGCGTCGCCGGAGCCTTCGGTCCCTCGGCCATCTCCTCATCGATCATCACGATCGAGTCGCCGAGCTTGATCTCGGCGTGCATGGTCTTGCCGTCGGGGCCGGGGACTGCAAACAGCTTTTGGGCTCCAAACGCCTTGACGTAGAAGTCGACGGCCGCGTCAGCGCCCTTGACCGTGACCATCGGCGTCAACGTGTAAAACCCCTTTGGGATGGGATCGACCTTGGCTGGCGCCGGCTTTGATTCCGTCGGCGCGGCGGTCGTTGGCGCTGGCTCGGGATTGGCGGTGTCCTTGGGCGCGGTGCTGCAGGCACCGAGCGCCAGGGCGAGGATGACGATGGTTCGTTGCATTGGCATGGTCCCGCCGGTGTGGGCGGAACGCGGAACCTAGGAAAAAATCGGGCCCATGTCGAGGCGCGGGGCCGCGCTGGCCAAACGCCGGCGGAACGCTGCTCGAACACCGTCCAAACCGAATTCTCTAGGTCAACCGCCGGCGAGTTCGGCGACGATGCGGTCGGCCGCGGCCGCCGGATCCCCGGCCTGCAAGATCGGTCGGCCCACGACGATGTGGCTGGCGCCGTCGGCAACGGCGCGGGCTGGCGTCATTACGCGCATCTGATCGCCGTCATCGACACCGGCTGGACGGATGCCAGGGACGACGCGACAGAGTTTCGGCGCCACTGCACGCACGCGCGCGAGTTCGCGACCGCTACAGACGACGCCGGCACATCCAGCGTCGCGAGCACACACTGCGCGCATCTCGACGAGCTCTTCGATCGGCCGCGTGTGTCCGGTTTGGCGACAGGCGACGTCGTCTTGGCTGGTGAGTACCGTCACCGCCAAGATGCCGAGCCGATCGCCGGCCTCCTCGACGCACGCCTGAAGGTGCGCCGTTCCGCTGCCGGCGTGAACCGTAAGGAACTTTGCCCCGAGATTGCGCGCGCTGCGAATCGCGCCGCGCATCGTGTTGGGGATGTCGTGTAGCTTGAGGTCGAGGAAGATCTCGACGTCAGGCGCGGCTTGCCGCACCCGGGTAACGACGGAGGGGCCCTCGGCCACGAATAGCTCGAGTCCGATCTTGAACATGCCCACGCGACCTGCGAGCTGGCCGGCGGCGGCCACGGCCGCCATCGCGTCGGGCAGGTCGAGGGCAACGATCAGACGCGAGCGCGCGGAGGAATCGACCATCGACATCGCGGGCGGTTCTAGCAGCCGCCGACGAAACCCCGCAACGCGAGAATCGCCGAGGGTTGCCATGCGATCGCACCTCACCTAGCCCGCCGGGTGGACGAAGCGCCGCATCGCTGCGGACTTGCTGGCCCTGTGCCCCCGGAACGGGCAAGCTGACCATCGTTACGACGTGTCCAACGAGGATCCGCACGCCGCCCTCTTCGCGCTGCTTGAGCGGGCGGTGCGCTCGGGCGTTTTCCCGGGCTGCGTCGCCATCGTGAGCCGCGCTGATGCTGTCGTCTACCACGAGGCCCACGGCACCACCGGCGATCATCCCCTGTGCGTCGCCCGTGGTGAACCGGTTCGTCGCGACACCATCTACGACCTGGCGTCCCTGACGAAGGTGCTCGCGACCACGCCGCTTGTTGCGCTCGCGATCGGCGAGCGTCGCGTCACTCTTGGCGACGAGGTCCCCGACCCGTGGTCGAGTGCTTGCCCAGGCGCACGACTCGTCGACCTGCTGGAGCACGCCGCGGGCTTGGCCGCGCACCGCGAGTACTTCACCGAGGTGAACCCGTTTGATGCCAAGCGCGTTCTCGAACGCGTTTGCGCAACGCCGCCGATCAACACCCCGCGCACGGCGGCCGTCTATAGCGATCTCGGATTCATGATCCTCGGTGCGTGGCTTGAGCGCATGTTCGAGATGCCGCTGGATCGCATATTCGACGATCGGATCGCGTTTGCCCTCGGCCTCGACAACGACGCGCTACCGCGCGTGGGTTATCGGCCGATCCATGCCGAGGTTGCGCTGCCGCTCGCGCTCGAGCGGAAGATCGCGCCCACGGAGGTGTATGATCCCGCGCTCCATCCCGGGCAGGTCCCGTCGTATTTGCCCGTGCGGCAGGGGTTGGCGATGGCGCACGGTGCTGTGCACGACGACAATGCGTGGGTGATGGGTGGCGTCGCCGGCCATGCGGGGCTGTTTGGCGACGCATGGGCGGTCCATGAGATCGCGCGTTCGTTGGCAAACGCCACCTTGCCCGGGTTCTCGCCGGCGATGCGTGAACGCTTCTTCAAGCCCAGCACGGTCCCAGGATCGACGCGTAGGCTCGGCCTTGATGGGCCGTCCCCCGATGGATCCGGCGCCACCGGTTTGGCGCTGCAGCCCAGCGCGGTTGGGCACACCGGTTACACCGGTACGAGTGTTTGGATCGATCGCGACGCGCCAGGGGGTACGCGGATCTTCGTGCTGCTCTCGAATCGCGTGCACCCCGTCCGGACGAACGAGGCGATCAAGGCCTTCCGTCCGCGGTTCCACGCCGCGGCCATGCGCCTGTGAGCGGGTCCCGGTCGTACTGCGTCATCGTTGCCTCACCAACGTTGGCGCTGGCATCGAGCCAGTGTTCCTCAGCGAATGCGGTTGCGAAGTGATCCGCGAGATCGGGGAAGCGGTGGGCGAACGCGTCGCGATCCAACCACTCGCCGAGGACAAGCCCACGACCGTCGACCACCGTGAAATGGAGCGTCTCGCCGGCGTAGACCGTGACCTCGCGATCCCTGGTGCGGAGCGCCGTCAACACCGGAGGGCGCGCTAGCCCTGCAGACTCCGCGTCCATCGGGCAACGCTCAGCTGCTGGGGAGATGTCGCCGCCACCGAGCGTTGCCCCGAGCGCCGCGGCCATGCCGATCGCGGCAAGACGCGCGCACATATCCGCACAGCTGATCATCGGAGCCCCCAGTTTCGCAGATCGGTGGGGCAACTGGAACCCCCGCGCCGCCCGATAGGCCATTCGAGGCTCCGGTGCGTGACAGGGTGGTCGCGCGGCCATTTGCGCGGAGCCGTTGCCGCCAACAGCTGCACTATGCGCGCCCGATTGCTAGATTCGCCGCGCCTCAGGAAGGCACTCACTTCGAAAATGCGACCGACCAGTCTGCTCGCGCTCACCCTCCTTGCGCTCGCGCCCATCGGCTCGGGCTGTGCTTACGCCGGCCGAGGCTACCCCACAGCCGAGACCGATCTTGCCCTCCGCCGCGTTGTGCTCTACCGCAACGGTATCGGCTACTTCGAACGCCACGGGGACGTCGAAGATGACGCGCTCCGTATCAAGGTCCGTCGCGATCAGATCGACGACCTCCTCAAGAGCCTCACCGTTATCGATCGCAGCACGGGTCGCGCGGTCAGCGTTTCGATGCCACTCGATCCAGAGAGCTGGGCAAGCGCCGCATTGGCGACGCTCGCGCCGGGGCGTGGATCGCTCGCGCAGGTACTCGACGGCCTTCGTGGCACCCAGGTCGTGCTGCGGACGCGGGAGGGACGTTTGGCGGGGCGCATCGTGATGGTCGAGCACATCATGGACGAGCCCGATCCGGCCGCCCGTTCTCCTCGTTCGATCGCACCCGATGGCGGCCACGAGCAAGACCACCGCGTGACGCTCTTGCAAGGCGACGACATGAAGGTCGTCCGTCTGTCGAAAATCACCGGCGTCACGTTGCGCGACGGCGATCTCGCGCTGCAACTCAACCGTCGTCTCGATGCAAGCGCTGGCCAGGGCATGTTCCAGCAGGTGGAGGTCGTGATCCGACTTGCGGGCAAGAGCGCGCACGATCTCGCGGTTAGTTACGTGGTGGCGGCGCCGATGTGGAAGCCGACGTACCGCGTGGTTCTGCCGCAACAAGGCAAGGGCAAAGCGCTGCTGCAAGGTTGGGCGGTCGTCGATAACACCAGCGGAGAGGACTGGAACGACGTCAAGCTCGGCCTTACCTCGGGTGAACCGATCGCGTTTCGCTACGATCTCCACTCACCGCGAACGATCACGCGCGCCGACATGACCGAAGTCGGCGTTCGCCGACAAGTTGCGGTCGCCGTGGGAGAGACATCGTTCGACGCACCAGCCCCGCCGCCGCCGGCTTCGGAGGCCCCCGTCGGAGGGGCGGCGAGTGGCTCGGGGCCGGGTGGTGATGCGTACAAGTCCGAGGAGGCCGCGGCCCCGGCCGACGACGGGGCGTACTATGGTGACAAGGCGAAGACAGGGCGCAGGTTCGCGGCCGACATGGACGCGAAAGAGGCCAAAGATGAGGCGCCAGCGGCACCACGCGCCAACATCGACTACGACGCGCTGCGTCGCACCACGATCGCGAGCGCCCGGGCCAAGGCCGTCAGCGGTCTCACGACGTTCGACCTCGAGGACCGCGTGACGGTGCCCAACGGTAGTTCCACCATGGTTGCGATCCTCAACCAGCAGGTCGAGGGCGAGCAGACCTTCATGTACACACCCGGGGGCGCGGGCGTTGGCTTCGAGTCCAATCCGTATCGCGTGGTTCGATTTCGCAACAGCACCCCGTTCGTGCTCGAGCCGGGGCCGATCTCGATCTACTCAGGTGATAGCTTCGTCGGTGAGGGCCTGAGTGAATCGGTCGGTACAGGCGTCAGCGCGACCTTGCCGTTCGCGGTCGAGCCCAGCGTGATGGTGTCGTCCGTGGCGAGCTACACCGGCGACGAGATGCAGCTACTGCGGATCGTCCGCGGCGTGCTCGAAGTCGAGAACTTCGCCCGAACCACCACCATTTGGACGGTGAAAGGTCCCCAGAGCCTGGGCACGTTTGACGTGCTCGTGCGCCACCCGAAGGCAGGCTGGAACTACACGCTGCTCGAACCGCCCAAGGGCACCGAGAGCTTGCCCGACGCCTACCTCGTACCGGTTCGCGTCGAGAAGGCCGGGACCGAAGGTAGCGTGACGCTGATCGAGCAGACGCCGTCGACCACAACGCTCAGCATTTGGGATGGACGCGCCACTGGGTTGCTCGAAAACCTGGTCGCCTCGGCCAAGCTGACCCCCGCGATCCGCAAGAAACTCGAGCCGGTGGTCAAGCTCCGCCAGGATATCGGCCGCGTCGACACAGAAGTCGAAGGACTGAAGCGTCAGCAGGTCGAACTCGATCAGCGGGCCAACGAGACCCGCGCGAACCTCGAGGCGATCAAGAAGGATCCTGCTGCAGGTGCCTTGCGGGCCAAGCTCAACAAGCGACTTGATGACTTCACGGCCGACGGCGATCGGATAGGTCGCAAGGTCGTCGAGCTGCAGAGCCAGCGGCTCGAGAAGAAGATTGCGCTCGAGGATCTGCTGCAGGAGCTGGACTTCGAAGCGCCGAAGAAGTGATGAGGGGTACGGGGCTCCACCGCGCTCCGATGCGGTGGGGCCCATGCAGTTCTGCTGATGACGCGTTCTCAGGCCGCTGGGTTTGACCCGACGGGAAACTAGTGCCCGGCACGAACTTCTGACACGGGCTCTAGCAGCCCTGCGGTGGCTTTCCGTCGACGAGCACCGGCGCGATCTTCAGTCCATCCACCTGCAATGCATTTCCGGGGCCCACAAGCAGTGGCCCAGGTGGATCGCTAGCGTCGGTGGAGTGACACACCGTTCCATCCGCAAGTCGCGTTTCCACCCTCACGGAGAAGCCGCCCCAGGTGAGGGGTTCGGTCACGAGACGACCCGCGGTGCACGGCAGCGGCGTGCCGTCGAGCGGGCGTCCCTGCAGCGACTGTTGGTCGACTTCGTCGGTGCCCGGACCGAGCACGTGGGTTTGCGACAGTCGGGCCCCGTGGGCATCACGGAGTTCGACGCGCAACTCGGCGATCGCCTCGCGCCCGGTGCCCGCGTCGGCGTCGCACTGGCGCGCAGAATCGCCAATGCCGTCGAGAAGCTCGAGCGTGAACGCGGTCGGCGCGACGATCGGGGCCAGGAAATCGTCGGCATTCAGTTGTATCTCTCGCCGAACGAACCCGGTCAGTTGTGTGCGCTCAGCGACCGGCCGCGTGATGACTTCGTTGTCGGCGACGCCCAACACCTCGTAGAGATACTCGCCTTGGTCGAGGGTATCGGCGAAAAACACCGGCTCGGTGGTTGAACACGAAAGCAAGTGCCCGCCGAGCACCACGGCGTCATCGGGGCAGGTCTCGAGGACCTGTCCCGGCGCGATCGGGCAGGCGCGAGCGAGCAACGCGTCGAGTCCGGCATCCAGGCATGCAACGG
Source organism: uncultured Myxococcales bacterium (assembly GCA_902826865.1). GTDB lineage: Bacteria > Myxococcota_A > Polyangia > Nannocystales > Nannocystaceae > Xiheibacterium. The sequence continues at coordinate 58,285 of CADEGN010000001.1, read as the reverse complement.
CTCGATTTCCGCCGAACAGGCTCAGATCGATCCGAAATTGCACGCTGCCGATCGTGTCCGCCTCGCGGTTGGCGAGGTCGATCTTGCAGGCCTCATCCTGCAGGTCCGCCACCCCGTCGCGATCGTTGTCGATGCCGTCGATGCACTCGGGCGGCCCGACCAGCACGAATGGTGCAAGGAGCTCGGTGTGATCGTTGCGGGCGAGGAGAGGCGCGCAGTCACACGTCAACGCCTCGGGCCGGCAGGTCGGTTCGCGTACGCCACCTTTGCAGGTCTCGTGGCGGTGGAGGAGGTCTTCGTCGAGGTAGTCGGGAAATCGCGCGAGGAGATCCGCCTGGACCGCGGCGTCGACCCAAGGCCGTTGGTCGCTCTGCACGCCGCGGACCTCGATGCCGTAAACGCCCGCGCGCAAGTGACCCCCGTCGACGCTCGAGTTCGCGTCGACCTCTCCCTCCGCGAAGCAAGGCGCGATGGCTTCGTCGGCGAGCACGCCCTCGGCATCGTAGGCGGCGATTCGGATCGCGGTGATCCCGAGCGACGTGCATTGATACGCGTTGGTCACGCCCGCTGGTTTGGGCACGACACCGGTGATCGGATCAGGTCGTCCCTGCAGCTGCCAGCGCACCGAGAAGCTCGGTGCCTCCTTGCATGCGTTCGCGAGCAACGTAGCGCAGAGGAGGGCGCGCGTGATCGTGCGGGGAGGAAAGCCCACGGCCGGGCGCACGGTAGCAGGTTGACCGCCGTGATCGCCAGCGCGGCGTGGTGACTCCCTGGGCGGGGATCTGTCGCGCCCCGATACCGCGGCCCCGACTAGCCGCACGGTAGGTTCGACAAGTCGAGGTTGGTGGTGGTGCCCGGCGCGATGTCCACGTTGAGCGAGCAATCGCTTTCACCGCGGTCGATCTCGAGGCGGTAGGCCCCGCGATCGATGCCGGTGAAAAGATGGGTCGCCGCGGCCTGGTCGCAGGCTACCGCATCGCCGGCCAGCCCGAGCCCGCGATCGGATTTCAGCTTCTCGCGATAAAGGGAGGGCAAGACCTTGCCCTCCTCGTCCTTGTCGGGTTCTGCGAGAGCCGTCTCCGGATCGGCGTAGAAGAGTGAGAGCGCGACTTCGTTGCAGGCATCCGCGCCGCTGATCACCAGCGACCAGTCCACGCCGGTGCGATCGAGCTCCCAGAATTCCACGGTGATAGCGCGGGACAGAACTTTCACGGTGCGGTCGGCGAGTAGATCGCCGGCTGCGCCCGCGGCTTCGACGCGCAACTCGAGGTCGTATGAGCGCGAATGGAGCTCGAGGAAAGCATCGGATGCGGCCCGGGCTACGTCCGTGGGGGTTTGAAAACCGTCCTCACACGGGAAGCGGAAAACGCCGCTGCGGGTTTCGTCGCTCGTATCTGTCGCCGCGACTGCGACGGTCTCGACTTCCGCGCCCGCGCACGTCAGGATCCGTCTTGCATCGTCGCCATCGGTGGCGTTGACCTCGTGAAATAGCCACGAGAACTCGATTCCGGTGGGATTATCGGCCGGATAAACGCAGCCGCTCAAAAGCGCGGCGAGCCCGGTGACCACGCGCTTACGCACAGCCGCACTCCTCGAGATCGAGGACCGAATTGCCCCCGAGGTCGATATCGACGACCACCTGCCACACCTGGAGATCGACCACGAGGCCGCGCTCCACCGTGCGCTCGCGCGGCCCTGGAACCGCGATGCATGACTGCGGTGGATCGGGGCATGTTTTTCCCCCGGACTCGATCACCGCGCGCATCGAGAACAAGTACGCTTCGGAGGAGGCGGGTATGTCGCGGGCCGTGTTGCGCGCGACGTCGCACGAAAACACCTCTGGAGCGACGATTTGACAGGACTCGTCGTCGCAGCCGCCGGGGCACGACGCATCGCAGATGGAAAGCTCCATCTGCAGGTCGTAGGGCACGCGCCGGCCGCCCCGTTGCCCCTCGAGCCCGCAGGTATCGCCCCGGCCCACGACGAACTGGCCGGCGGGGAAGATCGGCTCGCCATCGCGATCGACGAACGCCCAGTTGACCTCGACGACGCCGGTGTTCACGTCGGCGCAGCTCACCGCAGCCGGCATTGTGGCCAGCCAAGCGCACAAGCGAAGGGAACGCTGCGGCACCTGGAGCGGCAGACTAGCAGCCCGAAGCGAAATCCCGCAACGCGCTTGCCAGCACGGGTTTGCTGCCGGTTATGCGAACAACTGGCGCTATCGGCGATCACACGCGTGGATTTCTGGCCGTTTCTACGCTTCTGACGAGGCTGCCGCAGGATCGAGGCCGATTCGACCGTGAGGTCGCAGCGCAGCTTCCGGTCATGGTAGCCTCGTGCCGCCGTGATCGTGCCGTCCATGCCCGCGTTCTTGTCGATGGTGGGCCCCCTGATCGGAGAGCTCGACTACGTCGAGCTTTTGTTCGGATCCAAAGGCGTCGTCCTTGGGGTTGTCATCGTTCTGTTTCTGTTCGTCGCGCTCACGATCTTCGTGGCGTTTTACAAGCTGATCCACGTGTCGATGGCGCAGGCCCAATCGATCACGTTCCTCGACAAGTTCTGGGACAGCAAACGACTCGATGACATCTATCGTGTGGCCGAGAAGCTCAAGTACAGCCCGATCGCCGCCATGTTCCGGGCAGGGTATGTCGAGCTCTCCAAGGTCAAGAAGTCGTCCACCCAGGGCGGCGACGCGTCGATGCATGAGCGAATGGATGGCGCGGAAAACGTGGAGCGGGCGCTCGCCCGCGCGCGCACCAGCGAGCAGACCAAGCTCGAGAACCTGCTGCCGTTCCTCGCCACCACGGGCTCGGCGGCGCCATTCGTGGGGCTGTTCGGCACGGTGTGGGGCATCATGGAGGCATTTTCGGCGATCTCCTCGTCGGGCAAGGCCGACTTGGCCGCCGTCTCCGGTCCGATCGCAGAAGCGCTCATCGCCACCGCCCTGGCCCTCGCGAGCGCCGTCCCCGCCGTTATCCTCTACAACTACTTTCAGCGGCGACTGAAGGTGCTCGGCGCAGAGATGCAGAATTTCGGCAACGATTTCATGAATATCGTCAAGCGACACTTCTTCTAGGCTGGCGCAAAGGCACCGCGGCAATGGCCAACAGCATCATCAACGACGGCGGTGCCGCAGACGATGGCCCGATGTCGGCGATCAACGTAACGCCGTTGGTCGACGTCATGCTGTGCCTGCTCATCATCTTCATGGTGGCGACCCCGATGATGGCGCCCGATGGGGGCAAGGAGGTGGATATCCCCGCCGGTCGTGGCAAGAAGATGACCGAGGAGGATTTCCTCTACAGCGTGATCACCGTCGACAAGGCCGGGAGCGTGTTCCTGGGCCCACTTGCGTTTTCGAGCCAAGTGCCGGCGATGCAGCAGGAGCTGGCCAACAACGCAAAACTCGCCGAGCACGACATGGTTTTTCTCCAGGCCGATCAGAACGTCCCGTTCGACCGGATCGTTGATGTCCTGGTGGGCCTCAAACAGGCGAAGATCTCGAGTGTCGGCTTCGTTACGAAACCGGACGACAAGGTGCTGAGGGGAGCTGCGCAATGAACGGCCAGGGACCTGGAGAGATCCGCGTCGATACCGGCAACCCGATCGGTGCGCTCTTCGGCACCCTCGGTCGTGACGTGCGCGAGTTGTTCCGTAACCCGTTCGCGTTCTTCGGCGGCCTCGGCGGCCTCGCACTCACCGGATTGGCGCTTTTTCTCGGGGGCGAGGCGATCGCCAACGCGGGTGAGTCGCAGTGCCCGGGGCTCACCGAGCAACTCGACGTTGCCCGTGACGCGTACCACACCGCCGCCGGCGCCGAGCTCGATGCCGAGGTCAAATCGGAGGACCTCCACACGCGGCTCACCGACATCGAAACGCAGCTCGCCCAGCTCAGCAGCGGCGCCGCCGTCAACGTCGGCACGGCCGAGGGGGTCGATCCCAAAATCGACCTCAACAACGAAAAGGCGGACCTTCAAAAGCAGCTCGCGCCGCTCGACCCAACCCTGCCCGCGCTCAAGACCAAGACGGTGGAGTTGCGGAAGGTCGTGGACGATGTTTCGGCGCAGATGACCGAAGCCGGATGCGAGGTCGAGGACGACTTCGAGATCGATTTTACGCCGGGGACGCTGGCCCGCCTCGGCGTGAAGATGGAAGAGACGGAGATCCCGCAGAAGGTCGTCGTCCAGGAGACTCGCGCCGAGGATGCGCCGGTCGAAGAGGTGAAGCAGACCGTCACCACGGACGACCAGGCCAAGCCCAGCGAAGAGCCGCCGCCGAAGGAGAAGCCGGACAATCCTGCGAAGGACAAGCCGCCGATCAAGGACACCAAGGACAAGAAGCTGCCGACGAGCAAGACGCCGACCTCGTCGAATACGCCTTACAAGAACGATCTGCCTACCGTGCCGCAGAATCAGGGCGACCCGTTCGGCGATCCTGACGGCTGGGACGATCTCACCCGCGATGGCGATCCTTGGGCCACCGAGGTCATGAAGGTGCTCAACCAACTCAAGGTTGGCGCCTACGCCGGCAAGGGTGAAAAGGGCAACTTCAAGTTCCAGCTGACGATCTGCAAGGACGGCACGATCAAGCAGGTGTTGAAGAAGGGCGGGAGCATGTCGGCCGATGGACAGTCAGCGGTGCTGCTGGCGCTCGAACAGGCCACGCTGCCCAAGCCGCCCAAGAAGGTCGCCAGCTCGATGCCGGGCAACTGCGCCAAGATCAAGTACGTGTTCGATTGGTCGTCGCAGAAGGTCAAGTGATAGTCCCAAGCGCTGCGCTGTCGCACCTTGCCCGCGAGGCAGAACGCCGCGACCACGACACAGGGCATGGAGCCTGCCGTGTTGCGGCGCTCCCCGGGAAATAAAGGCCGCCGCCGTTGCGTCGCCCCTTTCGGACCAAAGGGCACGTGGGCTATGCTCTGCCCCGACTCTCCGGACTGAGGAACGACAACCATGAAGCGAACCCTCCTGGGCACTGCGGTTCTCTGCACCACGTTGATCGCGATGGCCTACTGGGCCGGGCAAGACGTCGCGGTGGCGAACGCCGGTCCCGAAGATCCGACTGCGAACGTCGGCGCGGGCGTCGAGCTCCTCCGCCTCGCGGTGCCCGCCGGTGACGAGTTCGGCGACGTCGTCCGCCGCGATGCCGAGCTCTCGGCCGGCTTCCAAGTGGTCGATCGCCGATCGCTACCGGCCGCGCTGATCAAGGAGACCGGGTTCGATGTCGAGCAGTGGAAACAGACCGGCGCGCAGGCCGTGATCAAGAACGCGATCATCGGCGGGCAGGTCAAATTCCAGCTGTACGATCTCAAGAAGGGCGGCAAGCCGGTGCTCTCGCAGGGCTTCCCGGCCGGCGACAAGCGCAAAGCGGCGCACCGCTTCATGAACGAAGTGATCAAGTACTACACCGGGACGCCCGGCGTATTCGGATCGCGCATCGCCTTCGTTCGAACGCGCCGAAGCCCCGAGGTGAGCAAGAACGTGTTCACCATGGAAATGGACGGCGGCAACGTCGCGGGCATCACCAACAACCGCTCGCTCAACATCCTGCCGTCGCTCGGGCCTGGCGGCCAAGTGGTGTTTACTAGCTACGCCAAGCGCAACCCTGACCTTTGGATGAGCAGCGGCGGTGAACCGACGCGGGTCAGCAAGCAGCCCGGTCTCAATCTTGGCGGTGCGATGAACCCCAACGGCGGCAGCATCGCGCTGGCGCTGTCGAAGGACGGCAACTCCGAGATCTACACGATCGACACCGGCGGCGGGATCAAGGGGCGCCTCACCAACAACGCGGCGATCGACGGTTCGCCGTCGTGGAGCCCTGCGGGCAACCAGCTGGCGTTCGTTTCGAACCGCGCCGGCGGTCCGCAGATCTTCCGCATGGATGGCTGCGGCGGCGGTGCGAGTCGCCTGAGCAAGAAGGGTGACTACAACCAGACGCCCGACTGGAGTCCAGGCGAAGGTGATCACGCCAGCTGGGTCGCCTACGCGGGCCGCGACGGCGCCGGATTCGACGTGTTCGCGGTCAATGTGAAGAGCGGGCAGGTCAAGCGACTCACCCAGGGTGGCGGTCGCAACACCGATCCCACGTGGGCTCCGGATGGACGTCTCATCGCGTTCGTGTCGGCGCGCGGCGGCATCGTGATCGCCAACGAGGACGGCAACAACCAGATCACGGTGATGAAGGCCGGAACGACGCCGGATTGGGGTCCGCGCGCGCTCTAGGCGTTCGACGCGAGGCGTTCGACTGTGCCGCGCGCGGTCGTCGACATCGGTAGCAACACTGTTCTCATGCTGGTCGGCGAGCGTGATGCCGCCGGCCAGGTGCATGTGCGCGGCGACTTCGCTCGGATCACCCGACTCGGCCAGGGCGCAGCGGCGCGTGGCTCGCTGGCGCCCGAGGCTGTCGAGCGGACGCTTGCGGTCTTGCGCGAGTACGGCGAGCTGGCCCGGACGTTCGCCGCCGAGATCGTCGCTGTAGCCACCGAAGGCCTGCGGATGGCCGGGGACCCTGAGGCGTTCTTGGTGCCGGCCCGCGCCGCACTTGGTGCGGACATTCGCCTGATCAGCGGCGACGAGGAGGCCGAGCTCTCGTACCTGTCGGTCGCGCGGGAGTGTCCCGCAGATGCGCCGCTGCGTGTGCTCGACATCGGAGGCGGATCCACGGAGCTCATCGTTGGGGAAGGTCAGCGGATCCTCGATCGTCGGTCGCATCGGATCGGATCGGTGCGACTCACAGAACACGTCGTCCGAAACGACCCGCCGACGGCCGACGAGCTGAGCGAACTCAGGCGCCTTGCCAGCGAGGCGTTCGCAACCCAGCCGGTCGTGCCGTATCGCGTGCTGCACGGGTTGGCGGGAACGGTCACCAGCGCGGGGGCGCTGCATCTCGGGCTGTCGCGCTACGACCGGGAAACCGTGGACGGCGTTTGCATGCCGCATGAAAAGGTCGCGGAGCTGCGCGACCTGCTGGCCGCGCAAACGGTGGCCCAGCGTAGCGCGAGTCCGATCCTCGGACCGGGCCGGGGCGACGTGATCGTCGCCGGTATGGCGATCCTTCTCGCAGCGATGGAGCACTGCGGGGCCGAGACATTGGTCGTCCGCGATCGCGGGCTTCGCTTCGCGCTGATCTGAACATGGGCCCTGACCGGGCGCACTTACGGATAGCCTGATAAGGTCGTGAGGCCTTGCGGCTCGAGCTCCATTGCCACTCCACGCACTCGGATGGGAGTTTCACGGCGGCTGAGGTCGCGCTTGCCGCCGTCCGCACGGGGGTCGCGCTCTTCTGCCTGACCGATCACGACACGTGTGCGGGCTACGGGGCGAGCGCTGCGACGGTTGAGCCGGTCGGATGTCGCGTACTTCGCGGGCTAGAGCTGAGTTGCCGCCACGGCAATCGCACGATCCATGTCCTCTTGTATGGCGTGCAAGACGGCGCGGGGTTGGATGTCCTCGCGAACCGGCTCGACGCGATTCACCGCGAGCGGCGTGAACGAATTCGCGCGATCGTTGCGCGGCTGTCGCGGCTTGGCATCGAGCTCGATGAAGACGCCATCTTGACGCGGACGCACGGTCGCACCCCGGGACGGCCCGACGTGGCGCGGGAGCTGGTGGCGCGGGGTCATTGCGCGAGCATGCCCGAGGCGTTCGCGCGCTGGCTTCGCGACGGAGGCCCGGCCGACGTGCCACTCGAGCGGCTAGGCGTTCTTGAGGGGCTCGAGCTGGCGGCGATCGTCGGTGCCAAGGCGAGCCTCGCGCATCCCCACACCTTGGGCGACGTTTCGATCGTCCGCGACCTCTTCGTGCGCCACCGCGAAGCGGGGTTGCGGGGGATCGAGGCGTTTTACGGCGCATACTCGCGGCCTGAGAGTGCGAAGTGGATGACGCTCGCGCATGAGCTCGACCTCGTCGCGACCGGTGGTTCGGACTTCCACGGCGAAGCCAACCCCGCGGTCACACAGCCAGGGATCAACCTCGCCCCCGACGTTTTGGGGCCCCTGCTCGTCTGGCTGGAGGTGTAGCAAAGGGCGTTTCGGGCACCCGGCGGCCCTGCGTCCGCCGAGCAGATCGATAGGCCGTCGTCGCGCGTCTAGAGGCGATCGGGGCGGCGTCGCTTGAGCTGCGCGCCGTGTGCTCCGAACACTCGGGCAAAGCACCGGCGCTCAGCTGAGCGAGTGCTCGATGCAGGCGATGTACGTCCGCTCGCTGTCGTCGATGCTAGCTCGCATGGCGTCGATCTGCGTCACGATCGTCGGGCGGAGATCCTCGATGACCTCGAGCTCGTGAAGCATCCCGTCGAGCTCCGCGCGCAGACGCATCACCGAGCTACCCTTGGCCTGGGCGGCATTGACCTTGGCGGTGAGCTTGGCGACCGCCTTTGTCAATTCCTCGGTCTCCGCGTCGATCTCGACGAGCGACGCCTCGAGCTGGGCGAGCGTGGTGCGGGCATCGTCAGCGCTGCTAAGCACGGCGTCGCACTCGGCCGCGTCTGCGGCCTGCGCGGCGGCGGGAACGGCCAGGACAACGAGGGCGGTGACGGAGACGAGCACGTGACGAAGCATACTGAACTAACTGAGCAATTCGGGTGCCACAAGTGATTTCAGCTACTTGCGTATCATGCGGACCCACATCCCCGCCGAACTGGCGACAACCCTCGCCAGACCTGCTCATCTTGGCGGCGTTGGGATCCCTCCGCGGGCAACGGACCTGACCCGCGGGCAACGGACCTGACCCGCGAGGGGCTCAGCCACGCACCTTAGCCAGGATCTCGTCTATCACCTTCTTCGCGTCGCCGAACAGCATCTCGGTGTTCTTCTTGTAAAAAAGCGGATTGTCGACGCCGGCGTACCCCGACGCCATCGACCGTTTCATCACGACGCACCTGCTCGCCTTCCAGCACTCCAACACCGGCATGCCGGCGATCGGGCTGGTCGGATCATCGAGCGCCGAGGGGTTCACGATGTCGTTCGCGCCGATGACCCAGGCGAAGTCCGTACCCGGGAAGTCAGCGTTGATCTCGTCCATCTCGAGAACGATATCGTAGGGCACATTCGCCTCGGCCAAGAGCACGTTCATGTGCCCCGGTAGCCGGCCCGCAACCGGGTGAATCGCGAAGCGGACGTCCTTGCCTTTGCTTCGCAGGATCTTCACCACCTCGGAGAGCGAGTGCTGGGCCTGGGCCACGGCCATGCCGTAGCCTGGAATGATGACCACGCTCGTCGCGTCGCGGAGCTCGTCGGCGACCTCTTCGACGCTGGTGGGGCGCACCTCGCCTTGGGGGCCCTTGGCACCCGCCGCGGGTACGCCACCGTCGGTCCCGAATCCACCGAGGATCACGCTGACGAACGAGCGGTTCATCGCGCGACACATGATGTAACTGAGGATCGCCCCGCTCGATCCTACCAACGCACCGGTGATGATAAGCAAGTCGTTCGACAGCATGAAGCCGGCTGCGGACGCCGCCCAACCCGAGTAGCTGTTGAGCATCGACACCACCACCGGCATGTCCGCGCCACCGATCGCAACTACCAGGTGAACGCCGATCACCGACGCGATCGCTGTCATGATGACGAGCGGCATAAGGCCGGCGTGATCGGTTCCGTGGGCTGCCCCGACGAACTGGGTGCCGAGTACGACGCAGCCGGCCACCATGCCGACGTTGAGGAGGTGGCGCGCGGGGAGCATGAGCGGCTTACCGCTGATCGACCCACGCAACTTGCCGAATGCGATCACCGACCCGGTGAAGGTGATCGCACCGATGAACACGCCCACGAAAACTTCGACCTCGTGAATCGTGCGCTCGATGCCTGTCATCTGGCCCGGAGGACCGAGATACGATCCGAAGCCGACAAACACCGCCGCAGCTCCGACGAAGCTGTGCAGCACCGCGACAAGCTCGGGCATCGATGTCATCGCGACGCGCGACGCCAAGGCCGCGCCGATCAGCGCGCCCGGGACCAAAGCGCCAAGCAGCGCTGCGTAGCCGGTGACTTCGGGGCGGGCCGCCGTCGCGACTAGCGCGACGATCATACCGATGATCCCGTACAAGTTCCCGCGGCGCGCGGTCTCTTGGTTCGAGAGTCCGGAGAGGCTGAGGATGAACAGCGCACTCGCGGCGATGTAGGCGACAGTGACGAGGCTTGCGGACACGCGAGGGCCCTCTACTTGCGGAACATTTGCAACATTCGTTGCGTCACGAGAAAGCCACCGGCGATATTGATCGTCGCCAGCAGGATGGCCGCCGCGCCGAGCAGCGTCGTTGCGCCGGTGAGCGGCCCAGAGATCTGCAAGATCCCACCGATCAGGATGATCCCACTGATCGCGTTGGTCACGCTCATCAGCGGGGTGTGCAGTGCGGGCGTGACGTTCCAGATGACTTGCCAGCCGACGAAGATGGCGAGGACAAACACGATCAGATGGGCCAGAAACGACGGGGGTGCGCCCACGCCGATGCCGAGGAGGGCGACGCCGGCGCCGAGCAGCGGCAAGTGTGAGCTCTTCCCCCGACCGCCGTGACCGTGGCCCGCCGCCTTTGGCACCGGCGGTGCGTCCTTAGGTTTGCCGTGGGTCGGCGGCGTCATGTACGGTGTGGGGGTCGGGCAGCGGTTCGTAGATGGGGGGATGAG
>CADEGN010000001.1:0-47654 GCA_902826865.1 uncultured Myxococcales bacterium | reverse complement strand
TCCTGAACGACTGGGCGGCACGGGAGCTGGGAGCCTCGGTCGGCGACGTCATCTTCGGCTTCGGCGTCGGCCAGCGGTTCGTACCTGCGTGGATCACCAAAGAGCCGCTCACGACCTCATCGGCAAGATCGAAGCGGAACTTCTCGGCTTTGCCGAGGTCGTCGAGCATGTGACAGATGTTGGTTCCGTACAGCTGGCTCGCGACGCTCGACAGCCTGCTCGGAAGGTCTGTGTAGCCGACGATCTTCACCCCGCCGTGCTCCGCCACCTTGCCGGGTTGCGTGAGTTCGCAATTGCCGCCCTGCTCGGCGGCAAGATCCACGATCACCGACCCCGACTTCATCGACTCAACCAAGGAGGCGGAGAGCAGTTTGGGGGCCGGGCGCCCCGGGATGAGCGCGGTGGTGATGATGATGTCGACTTCCTTGGCCTGGGCCAAGAACAGCTCCATTTCGGCCTTGATGAACGCCGGGCTCATCTCCTTGGCGTAGCCACCCTCGCCGGCGCCATCTTCTTCGAGGCTCACCTCGAGGAATTCCGCACCCATGCTCTGGACTTGCTCGCGGACTGCCGGACGGGTGTCGAATGCCCGCACGATCGCGCCAAGACCACGCGCAGCGCCGATCGCAGCGAGACCGGCCACCCCCGCGCCGATCACCAAGACCTTGGCGGGCGCTACCTTGCCGGCGGCGGTGATCTGGCCGGCGAAAAAGCGCGGGAAACAGGAAGCGGCTTCGATCACGGCTCGGTAGCCCGCGATGTTGGCCATCGAGGACAGGGCATCGAGGTTTTGTGCGCGCGAGATCCGAGGCACCGCATCCATCGCCAGGACGTTCGCTTTGCGCGCGCTGAGGCGCTCGAGAAGCGAGGCATTTTGGGCGGGCCAGATGAAGGAGATCAGCGTGGCACCCTCGCGAAGTAGGTCGCACTCATCGCTTCCCGCGGCCGGGTGGTACTCAGGCGGACGCACTTTGGCGACGATATCGACGTCACGCCAAACCTCGGCGAGCTCGTCGGTGATCTCGCAACCGGCATCGCGATAGGCAGCGTCTGGAAAGCTCGCGGCCACACCGGCGCCGCTCTCCACCAGCACCGAAAACCCCATCTTCTGCAGTTTTCGTGCGGTGTCGGGCGTGGCGGCCACACGCCGTTCGCCCTCATGGATCTCTTTGGGAATTCCGATCTTCATGCGTGCCGACGGGGGTGCGGATAGGTGCCCAGGGCAGCGGAGGAATAACATGCCGCCGCGGAGGCGTCACCGGCCTCACGCTGCGTTTTCCTCGACCCGCCGGCCCGGCGCGCCGCTGCTACGATCCGCACATGAGCGGCGACAAGCGTGACGAGTTGACCCACTTCGACGCAGCAGGCGCGGCACGGATGGTGCCGATCGGGCCCAAACCTGAGGCTGCGCGAGGGGCGACCGCAACCGCACGCGTGGTCATGCAGCCGACGACCTTGGCGCGGATCGAAGCCGGCGAGCTGGGCAAGGGCGACGTGTTGGGCGTGGCGCGGCTCGCCGCGATCATGGCGACCAAGACCACCGCAGGTGCGATCCCGCTGTGCCATCCTGTGCGCGTCACCGCGGTCGACGTTCACTTTTCGCTTGAGCCGGCCGCGGTCGCGATCCGGGTCACGGTGGAGGCGGTGGACCGAACGGGACCCGAGATGGAGGCGATGCACGCCGCAGGTATTGCAGCGCTGACGATCTATGACATGTGCAAGTCTGTCGATCGCGAGATGCGGATCGAGCAGATCGCCCTGGTCGAGAAGTGGGGCGGCAAGTCCGGCCACTTCGTGCGCGGGGAATCGCCTACTCCACCGTGACGCTCTTGGCCAAGTTGCGCGGCTGATCGACGTCCGTGCCGCGCAGATCCGCGATGTGGTAGGCGAGAAGCTGCAGCGGAATGCTCGCCACGAGTGGCTGGAACAGTTCATCCACGTCGGGCACAAGCACCACGTCGTCGGAGAGGTCGGCGATCGCAGCGTCGCCGACGGTGGCCAGTGAAATGATCTTGCCGCCGCGCGCACGCACTTCGGCCAAGTTGGACAGGACCTTCTCGTAGCCCGGGCCGCGCAGGGCGATCACCACCACCGGGAGATTCTCGTCGACGAGCGCGATTGGGCCGTGCTTCATCTCTCCGGAGGCGTAGCCTTCGGCGTGCACGTAGGAGATCTCCTTGAGCTTGAGCGCTCCTTCCAACGCAACTGGGTACCCTAGGCCGCGGCCAAGGTAGAGGAAATCGCGGGCGTGCATGTAGCGGCGGGCGATGGTGCGAACCGCCGGCAGCTGCCCGAGCAGGTGCCCCATGGCCTCAGGGATGGCGGAGAGCTCGCCGAGGAGGCGCTGGATCTCGGTGTCTGCGATCTGGCCGCGGCGCTTGCCGAAGTACAGCGCGAGCAGCACGAAGATCGTGAGCTGGCTGGTAAACGCCTTCGTAGAGGCGACGCTGACCTCCGGGCCAGCGTGGGTATGGATGACTTGGTCGGCCGTGCGAGCGATCGTCGATCCCACCACGTTGCAGATCGCCAAGGTCGACGCCCCCAGGCGCTTGACCTCGCGCAGCGCCGCGAGCGTGTCTGCCGTCTCGCCAGACTGCGAGATGACTACGCCCAGCGTGCCGGGCTCTACCACCGGGTCGCGATAACGAAACTCGCTCGCCAGATCGACGTCGACAGGGATCCGTGCGACGCGCTCGAGCATGTACTTGCCGCAAAGTGCCGCGTGATAGCTCGTCCCGCATGCCAGCAAGGTGATACGTCGAATCGCGGTGACATCTAGGTCGATACCGTCGAGACGCACATCGGCCTGTTGCGGTAGCAAGCGCCCGGCCAAGGTGTCGGACAGCACCCGCGGTTGCTCGTGGATCTCCTTGAGCATGAAGTGCTTGAAACCTTCTTTTTCGGCGGTGAGAAGATTCCAATCTATCCGCCGTTCGGCGCGGGTGACCGGCTTGCCGGCCGCGTCGAAGACCGCAACCGACTCACGGGTGACGAGTGCGGTGTCCCCTTCGTCGAGGTCGATTACGCGGCGGGTATGCTCGAGAATCGCCGCGACGTCCGAAGCGATGAAATTCTCTCGCTGCCCGGCCGGCCGCGTCTCATCGCCGAGGCCGAGCAGCAGCGGCGCGTTGTGTCGGGCCGCGACGATCTCAAACGGGTGATCGTCGTGGAGCACGCAGATCGCCCAGGTCCCCCTGACCTTTCCAAGCGCGCTCGCGACCGCGGCGCGGAAGTCTGAGGTGCCGCCGCTCATCTCGCGATCGACGAGGTGGGCGAAGATCTCGCTATCGGTCTCGCTGGAGAATTTGCAGCCAACCGACTCGAGTCGGGCGCGGAGCTCGAGGTGGTTCTCAATGATGCCGTTGTGGATAATGCTGACTTTGCCCTGCCGATGGGGGTGCGCGTTCACCTCGGTTGGGCGGCCATGGGTGGCCCATCGCGTGTGGCCGATGCCGCACTGTCCTGCCAGTGGCTCGCGGTCGAGGAGCTCGCGCAACCGGGCGAGTCGGCCCTCGCTGCGAGCGATCCGCACGGGCGTATTGTGGCCAAGCACGGCGACGCCGGCCGAGTCGTAGCCGCGATACTCGAGGCGCCGAAGGCCGTCGAGCAACAACGTGGACGCCTCACGATATCCTGTGTAACCGACGATGCCGCACATGGGTCGAAGCGAGTATACTTGCATGACCGTGGTGTGTCTCAGGATCCACGCACTGCTCCGTGACGAGCGATCGGCGACGGGGAGCGGCGAGGAATCCGCCGGCGGGCAGGTTCGGGCCGGTTTGACGTAGCCTCGAGCGGTGACCCTTCGCCGCCTCGGTGTGGTGATCCTCGTCAGCGCGGCGGTGGCCTGCCGCGAAACGCCCCCGGAGGCGGCATCCATTCCCGCGGTTGCCGATCCCACCGCGATCGCGATCGCACCATCGGCCTGGCCCACGACGATGACGTGGGATCGCATCCCGATCGACCTCAGCCATCTCAACCATCGCCCCGCCGGAATCCACGGAAGGTTGCGTGCCGACGGCGAAGAGCTCGTGTTCGCCGACGGCACCCCCGCGCGGATGTGGGGCGCCAATCTGACCGGAAATGCGCTGTTTTCCGCCGACGACGCCACAATCTCCGCACAGGCCGACCGTCTCGCCGCGCTTGGTTTCAACCTCGTGCGGATCCACCACCATGACTCGGGCTGGGTTTCGCCCAACGTCTTTGCGCGCGATGCCGCGGACACAGACACGCTCGACCCGGTTGCGCTCGAACGTATCGATAGCTGGATCGCTGCGCTCACGGCCCGCGGGATCTACATCTGGCTCGATTTGCACGTCGGTCGTGAACTACGGCCCGGCGATCAACTCGAGGGGTGGGACGAGCTCGCGCGCCAACGCGGCGAGCTCAAGGGCTTCAACTACGTCGATCGGGCCATCGAGGGCAAAATGGACGGTTTTGCCAGGGCCTGGCTTGAACACGAGAACGTCCATACCCAACGTCGGCTGGCGGACGACCCTGCGATCGTCGCGGTCGTCGTGACCAATGAAAACGACCTGTGCTGGCACTTCGGAAGTGCGTTCGCGCCCGACAAGGACAATCCCTATTTCACGGCCAAGTTCGAAGGCCTCGCGCGCGTGTTCGCGGAACGGACTGGCTTGAGCATCGACCAGCTCCGCCAGACTTGGGCTCCAGGGCCGGCGAAGGTGCTGCTTGCCGACATCGAAGCCGGTTTCTTCCGCCGCAGCTTCGCGCACATCCGCGCGACCGGATACGCAGGACTTCTCGTCGGGACCAACTACTGGGGCGGAGGATTGAACTGCGTCGCGTCGCTGACGACGGGCGATCTGATCGACGCGCATGGGTACGCGGACGTTGGCTTGTTGCGTGCGGACCCGCGCGTTTCGCCGACATTCCTCGCGGCCGTCGCGGCGGCCCAAGTCGCGGGCATGCCGTTCAGCTTGTCGGAGTGGAACATGCCCGCACCGGCGACCGAGCGCTTCGCTGTGGCTCCGATGGTGGCGGCGATGGCGTCCCTGCAGGGTTGGGACGCCGCGCTGCTGTATGCGTACATGCAGGAGCGATGGGGGGAGGCGCGTGCGCCGAGCCCATGGTCTTCGCTCGATGATCCCGCGATCCTCGCGCTCGCACCCGCGGCCGCCGTGGCTTATCGCGAGGGTCACATCGCCCGGGCTCGGACGACGTATCGGATCGATCTGACGCCAGAGGCGCTCTTTCACCACCACGTTGACGCCTCGAGCGCCCTGGCCCTGCGAACATTGGCCGAACAAAGCCGCATCGTTCTCGCCCTGCCCGATGCTCCGGAGCTCGATTGGGACCGCGTGCGCGACCTGCCCGATGCGAGTACAGTTGGCGATCTTGACCGCGATTATCTCGGGCCCGATGCCCGATCCGTTCGCTCTGACACGGCTGAGATCGAGCGCCGCTTTGCCGAGGGGATCTTTGTGATCGATACGCCGCGTTCGCAACTCGCCGCAGGAGAGATCGGCGGAAAAGAGGTCGGTTTGGGCGATTTTGTGCTCGTCGTCGGGACGAGCGCGGCGGCGATCGGCGTGACCTCGCTCGACGGACAACCACTGACGAGCTCGCGCCGGATCCTGCTTTCGGCGGTGGCACGCAGCGCGCCCGGGGCCTCTCGCCAGGCGCCCATGCGCGCCGAACCCGTCCGGGCCGAGCTCCGCCTCCGCTCCCAACACGGCGTGCTGCGGATTACGCCGCAGGGGGCCGATACCGACGCGATCGAGACGCGCCGCGCCAACGACGGCTGGCATCGGTTTTCTCTGCCGCAGGCGGCGACTCACTGGTTCGTGATCGAACCCGGGGTAGCATCCCCGTGATGGACGAGACGACCCAGTCGTTTTGTGCGCTCGCGGGGGTCGATGCCGGCGAGGCGACCTACGGCAGCGCCGCTGCCGACACCGACGCTTGGATCGCCCTCGAGATTCCTGGGCCGTGGGCAGCCAAGGCGTGGGAGAGCGCGGCGGTGAGCCCAGAGCTGCGCGCCCACGTCGATGGTTTTATCGACCGCACGACGGGTGCGCGACTGCAGCTGATCAAACCCGTGCACCACGAGTCCGCCGGCGAGCGCAACGTGATCCTCGCCAGCACGCGTTACGGGCGAGCCATGGTCGCGAGGATTCGACTCGGAGCCCTCGATGAACTTCGCGCGTGGGACCTCGACGACGCGATGGCGGAGTTGCGGGCGGGCCGAATCCCCGCGGGGGCCGAGACGCCGCCGCTGCCGATCGCGTGGGTGTGCACCAACGGCAAACGCGATCGTTGCTGCGCAAAATGGGGGCTCCCAGTGGCCGAGGCGCTCGCCGCACAGAAGGGTGTCGAGACGTGGCAGACCACACACTTGGGCGGTCATCGCTTCGCAGCGACGCTGCTCTGGCTCCCCGATGGTCTTTGTTTCGGTCGACTCAGCGTCGACGAGGTGCCTGCGTTCGCGGCGGCGGCCTGCGCGCGGGTCATCTCCCGGATCGATCGTTTGCGGGGGCGCACGGCGGTGAGCGAAGCCGAGCAAGCCGCCGAGTGCCTCGTGCGGGAGCGCGACCGTGTGCTTGGCTTCGACGACGTCGAAGTCGTTACGTCCCATGATGAGGGCGAAAAGAGTCGCGTGAGTCTGCGAGTCCGCGGAAGCGGACGCACGGTCACGGTTACGCGCGTGGCCGTGGGCACCCTGGCGCCCCCTAGTTGCGGGAAGCCCCAGGAGCGGGTGATGCGCTGGCAGCTCGCCTGATCACGACGAGCGGATCAACGTGATACAAACCCGGTGCCAGGGGTTCGGTGGATGGCCACACGTCTCTCAGCTCCGCTCGCGCTGCTCATCGCGGCCTGCACCAGCGGCGATGGTTCCCTGCCCGCGGGTAGCGAGTCATCCACTGGAGAAGGGGAAGGGGGCTCGACCCTCATCGCCGCCAGCGAGTCGACCGAGAGCGGCGGAGCACCCGGCGTCACAACGTCGACGAGCGACGATCCCAGCAGTGCAGATGGTCTCGACCCGTGCGCGATCGGGCCCGAGCCAGGAGTGATCATCGGTCACGGCGCGGGCACATTCATGCCGATCGACTCAGGTCCGGCCGAGCTTGTCCACGGCCCGCAAGGTGGCGTCCACATCCTTGTTGGGATTCGTGCGTGGCAGCTCGACGCCTCGGACGTGGCGATCGCACGGATGACCGGCACGATCGACGGCGAACTGCTCGGGGCAAGTTCGCCCTACGCCGACCTCGTTTGCACAGGGGACGGCACGGCCCAGCAGGCCCTGGCCCTGCCCCTCATCTGGGACGTGAACGGCGACGCTCTGCACATGAGGACCGCCACCATCACGCTTGAACTAACCGACATTGCCGGCACCGTCGTGAGCACCAGCGCGGATGCCATCATTATCGATCCCCTACTACAAGGTTGAGGCCTAGATGTCGAAGGAAGTGCGGTTGTACACATTGTCTCTGGTTGCGGTCGTGGCCTGCGGTGGCTCGGCCAGTGGCGGCGAAAACGAGACCGGCGACGGCAGCTCGGGCGGATCCGGGGCGAGCAGCTCGGGTAGCGTCGTGACCACCGGTGGCACCGAGGCGGAGAGCAGCGGGGCGCCGGCGAGCAGCGGTTCGAGCAGCGGCGCTGTCGATTCGAGCGGCTCAAGCACGGGTGACACCGCCGTCGACTGCACGCGTAGCGATCTGCGCCCTTCGGCGCGATCGGAGATCGACGGGGTGTGGGACGCACCACGCGGTCGGATGGTGTTCTTCGGCGGAGATCAAGGCACACCGGCTAGCGGCATGAGTCAGACCGATTTCGTGGGCGAGACCTGGGCGTTCCGCACTGATTGTGACGAGTTCGATCAGCTCGCCGAGGGGAGCGACGGACCGCCGCCGAGGGGCCGCTACGCCGTGGCTCACGACGTCGCTGGCGCACGCATGTTCATCCACGGCGGTCGCTATCGTGCGAGCACGTCGGGCACTTACACGCTCTACGACGACACCTGGGCCTTCGATCTCGCCACCGACACGTGGTCGCAGATCGACGCGGTCGGGCCGTCGCCGCGCACGAATCACACCGCAGTGGTTGCCGGCACCAAACTCCTCGTGTTCGGCGGCAACGCCTCAAACAACGGACTTGCCTTCACCCCGCTCGACGATCTCTGGGTCCTCGATCTCGAGACCGAGACTTGGGACGAATTGCCGAACGCCGGTGCACCGGACGCACGGCTCTTCCACAGCGCAGCCATCAGCGATGACGGCGGCACGATGTTTATTTACGGCGGCGGCGATGAGAGTGCCTTCACGGGTCCGTTCTTCGCCGATTTCTGGGCGTACGACATCGCCGACGGCACCTGGACCGAGCTCGGAACGGACAGCTCAACGACGCCCATTGGCAGCATTTGGGGCGATCTTGTGTTCGACGGAGCCCACGACCAACTGCTGCTTTGGGGCGCGCACGAGGACAACCTTCTGGGCAACGACAACAAGCTGTGGAGTTTCGATCTGGCCGGGGGACAATGGACGTTGCTGGTCGAGGGCGACGTCCTGCAGGCCGAGCCGGCGGGCTTCTGCGACTTTCCGGTCGATTTCGTCGACCCCGATCTCACCGCCCCGGAGCGAAGGAGTGCCGGCGCCGGCGTGCTCACCGATGCCGGCGAGCTCGTCGTGTTCAGCGGCAAGACTGATTGCGGGATCATCGACGACGTGTGTAGCTGGTCGCTCGCGGATGCAACGTGGACCAACCGAATCCGCGCCACCACCGGCGAGATCTGCGTCCGCGCCTTCGCGGACGGTTGCACGACGATGTGCTTCTGATTCACACCGGGCGCGGCTCGGGCAACCCGGGCGGCAGACGCTCTACGAGTACGGCGCCGAGGATATGCCGCACGTCGCGGGCATAGGCCACGCGGCGCCCGCCGATTTGCACGATTGCTCCGCCCTCCCGTTCACAGGCCTCGATCGCGGCGCGCGCCTGCGCCTCGTTGCACTGAACGACACAGAGAATCGGGCCCACGAGCGGCAGTGGCGGAGCGATGCCGTGGGTTGCGACGGCTGCCGGCGCGAGGAAGGCACCCGCGTCGTTGTGCTCAAGCACGCCACCGCGGCACCACATCTCCACGCCCGGTTGCGCGAGCCATGCGGCCTGCGCGACGACAAACGCGTCACGCACCGCTGGATCGACAGGCCCGGCAAATGCCGCCTGGTCGTCGGCGGGACCGAGTCGAGCGCCGGTCCAAAGCCGTTCGAGATGGGCGCGGAGACGGTCGACTGGGCCGATCACGTAGGCGTGTTTGACCCCGCGCGGATCGAGGCCGCTGCGGCGAAGACAGGTCCGCGCGAGCACGTACGCCGCCAGCTCCCGATCGGCGTCGTCATCGATCAGCGCGACGCGACGCACCGCCGCGCGCACGCCTAGGCGCGGCCATGTCGTCGGGTCGTCGGGCGCGATCGGAACATCGTGGACCGGCTCCGCCACAGCCCGGCCGATCGCGCTCGACGAAGGCGGCGCGACGGCCTCGCGTGCCACAGTCAGCACGCCGCTGGGAAGCTCCGCTGCGAGTTCCTCCACCAAACGGAGCACCGCCGAACACGCTCCGAGCTCGTGTTCGAAGTGCACCCGTCGTCCTGGCAGGAGCAGGGCCCAGGTCGCTTCGATCCCTTCGAGGGGTTGGGCGGCACGCTCGAGGATTCGCGCCGGCGGACCGCCGATCGTGGGGCGCGTGCCCGTGAGCGCCTCGAGTTGGGCCTGGGCCCACCCCACGAGTTGCTCGCGGTCCCATGCAACCATGCGCTGCTCGGTGGCGAGCGCAAGCGCGAGCGTATCGGCGCGCAAGGCCAGCCGCTGCCGGAATCGCCCCAGCACGCCATGCGCAGACCTCGCGAGTTCTCGCGGATCCAACATCTTCCTCAATTGAACGCGAAGATCGCGACGAGCGAAACCACTACGCCGATCGCAACACCTGCACTGACCGCGAGGATCACCGTGCGTGCGCCAGAATTGGCCTGACCTGGGCCGTGGGGTCCTGGGGGCTCGGTGCGCTCCTGATCGCCCATGGGCGAGCGGATCAGCTCGACGTTTTGGTGCCGCGGCGGGACCTGGCCGCCAAGTCGCCGCGAGATCCCGCCGAGTTTCTGGATCAACTCGTCGAAGACCGGTCGTACATCCGGACGCCGACTCATCATGCGTCGGCAGAGATCACTCAGTTCTTCGTCGAAGCCGGCGATCTCGAGTTTGAGTTGCGGTCGTTCGGCCTTGAGGTGGCGCCGCACGACGGCGGTGTAGTGATCATCTTGGCCACCCTTGCGAAACGGCGGATGACCGCTGCACATGTGGAACAGCGTGCAGCCGAGGGCGTAGACGTCCGCCCGCGCATCAACCTCGTCGCCCATGGCTTGCTCCGGCGCGAGGTAGTCTGGCGTACCCACGAAAACGCCGGTGGCCGTGATCGAAAGGTCCTCCTGCAGGGCTTTGGCGAGGCCGAAATCGGTGACTTTGACCACGCCTTGGTTGGTGACGACCAGATTGGACGGCTTCACATCGCGGTGGACCACGCCGGCTCGTTGGGCCTCGGACAGGCCAACCGCCGATTGGCGGATGACCTCGGCCGCGTCTCCCGGGTGCAAGGCACCGCTGCGCTTGAGCATTCCGCCGAGGTCTTCGCCGTCGAGAAACTCCATCGCGAGGAACGGTCGGCGCTCGTGCTCGCCGATCGCGTAGATCTGCACGATGTTGGCGTGGTTCATGGCCGCCAGCGCCCGGCCTTCGCGCAGGAACCGCGTCTTGAACTCGTTCGACTCGCGGTGTTTGGCGCCTAGGATCTTCAGGGCAACGCGGCGGCCGAGCTGCTCATCGACCCCCTCGAACACCTCGCCCATGGCGCCCTTGCCAAGCAGCCGGACGACCCGAAAATGGCCGATCGCCTCAGGCGGGGTGCTCATGACCGTGCGGACGCTATCACGGGGCACGCCTGGGGCGAAAGCGCGTCCCGCTAGGCCTCAGAGGCGACGAATCCTGCGGCGTCGCACGCCCTCTGACCGCCCGCCTGGATCACATGGGGTGGGCCGGGTTTTCGAAGCGCGTGTGCTTGCCGACGAACGTCAAGTGCACCGTCCCCGTGGGCCCGTTGCGCTGCTTACCGATGATGACCTCGGATTGGCCCTCGACCGCCCTGCGCTTGTCTTCCTCGGTGATGTACCGCTCTTCGCGGTAGATAAACATGATGAGATCGGCGTCCTGCTCGATCGCGCCGGATTCGCGCAGATCCGACAATTGCGGGCGGTGATCCGAACGCGAGTCGACGCCGCGGTTGAGCTGCGACAGCGCCAGGATCGGCACCTGCAGCTCCTTGGCGATGGCCTTGAGCCCGCGCGAGATCTCGCTGATCTCCTGTTCGCGAACGTCGTAACGCCCTTTTCCACCGCGGCACAGCTGGAGGTAGTCGACGACGATAAGGCCCAGCGGTGGTCGTTTGCTGTCGCCTTCGGTGGGCGGGAAGATCTGGCGATCCTGGCGAAATCGGCGGGCGCGCGCGCGAATCTCGAGGATCGTCGGCGCGGCGGAGTCGTCGATGAAGAGCGGGGCCCGATAGATCCGATCCGCAGCCCGCACGAGCTCGGCGAACTCGTGCTCGACGAGGCGACCAGCGCGTAGCTTGCTGGCATCCACGCGGGCTTCGGAGCACAGGATGCGCTCGATCAGTTGGGCGGCGCTCATTTCGAGGCTGAAGAAGAGCACGGGGTAGCGGGCGGGTCGCTCCTCCTCGGGCAAATGCATATGCCGCGTCTGGGTGATGCACGCATGCTGGGCAAAGTTGAGAGCGAGCGCGGTCTTGCCCATCGAAGGGCGTGCGGCAAGGATAATGAGGTCGCTCGGCTGGAGTCCGCCGGTCATTTCGTCGAGCTTCGTGAACTGGGTCGGGACACCGGTGATCGGATTCTTGAGCTTCGTTCGCTCGGTGATGTTCTCGAAGACGCCATGGATGAGGTCTTTCGCGGAGCGGTAGGAGCCCTGCCGACCCCTTTGATTGACTTCGAGTAGGCGGCGCTCAGCGTTGTCGATGAACTCGTTGACTTCCGCGATCTCCTCGCGCCCCTCTTCCGCGATCTCCTGCGCCGCTACGACGAGGTTTCGAATCGCCGCACTTTGACGGACGAGTTCGGCGTGGGCAGCGATGTTGTGGCTGCTGGCGTAGCGATCCGTGAGCTTGCCCAGGCCTTCAATGCCGCCGACGAGGTTGAGCTCCTCGGCCGCTCGGAGTTGATGCTCGAGCGTGACGATATCGATCGGTTGACCGCGGTCGGAAAGCTTGGCCATTGCGCGAAACACCGCGCGATGGGCCGGGACGTAAAAGTCGTCCTCCGCCACCAACGAAACCACTTCGTTGAGCGCTTCGTTGCGCAGCAAGATCCCACCGAGTACCGCTGCCTCGGCTTCCTTGTTATGCGGGAGCGGACGCGACATCGGGGCTCGGCAGTCTAGCAGAGCCTCTCACCCATGCGACTGCGAGCGCTCAGACAATACGAGTGCTCGAGCAAGCCGGGTGCGCGCATGATAGGAGCGCTGGTGCGCGAAAAATAAGAGCGCCCGGGGTGGGCGCTCATGGATGCACTGTCGGTGTTGCCCGCGGCGTGCGGCGCCCCCGCGGGGGGTAGAGGCGACGACTCAAATCCCGACGACGGTCACCCGCAGCAGGACCGAGATGTCAGCCGCGAAGCGGACCGAGACCTCGAACACACCAACTTGGCGGATCGGCTCCGGCAATTCGATGAGGCGGCGATCAAGCTCGACGTTCTGAGCGGTGAGGGCGTCGGCGATATCTCTCGCTCCGACCGAGCCGAACAGCTTGCCGTCCTTGCCGACCTTGCGGGCGATCGACACGGAAATCCCGCCGAGCTTCTGCGCGACCAACTGGTATTGGGCGCGGACCTTCTCTTGCTCGCGCTGGATCGCCCGACGATGGTGCTCGTGCTCGGCGATGTTCCCGCGCGTGGCCAGCAGGGCGAGCCCACGCGGGATGAGGAAGTTGCGACCGTACCCCGGTCGTACCCGCACGATCTCGCCGGCGTGTCCGAGCTTGGGCACGTCCTTCTTGAGGATGATCTCCATCATGACGGTGGTTCCTTTCAGCCCGACGTGAACGGCAACAGCGCAAGCATTCGCGCGCGCTTGATCGCCTTGGTGAGCTGACGTTGCTGGCGGGCGGTGAGGCCCGAGATCCGCGCCGGCACGACCTTGCCGCGATCGGTGAGGAAGTTCTTCAGCATCTGCGGGTTTTTGTAGTCGATGACGAGGTCCTTATTGCCCTCGGTGCCGAAGCGCTTGCGCGCGCGGCCCTCGCGGCCCTCACCCCGATCACGGGGATCACGGTCGCGGTCACGGCCATCACGGGAATCACGATCTCTGTAGTCGTCACGCATGGTCAGTCATCTCCGTCGCCGTCGTCTTCGTCGTCTTCGCCCTCTTCGATACGCGCGGCACGTTGGGCCTCGAGCTCGGCCTGGCGGGCGGCCTCAGCCGCGGCTGCGGCCTTGGCGAGCTCATCTGGGTCGGGACCCGGATCTGTGGCGGCCTCCAGCAACTCTTCTGTGATCTCGGTCGGGCGCGCGTCCGGATCGATGTCCTCGTCGATCCTCACGGTGTAGAAGCGGATGCAGCGATCGGCCAATCGCATGTGCCGCTCAAACTCCGCGACCACGTCGGATCCGCCGAGGTAGCGCCAGTAGATGTAGATGCCCTTGCGGCAATGTGCGATCGGAAACGCCAGCACCCGCGTGCCCCAGCTGTCGATCTTCATCAGCTTGGCGCCGCGGGAGGCGAAAACCTCCTGCATGCGGGTAAGCAGGTCGGCGATCTCCGGACGCGAGGTCTCGGGCCGGAGAATTGTGACGGATTCGTATTCTCGCTGGGTACCGATGCGGTCGGCTTGCGACAGCACGCGGCCGATGTTGGTGGCCTTGGCCATGGATGCTCCTTTCGGACGAGACGGCCCCCACCGCCATGGTGGGAACAAGGAGGTCTGTTCGAGAGGGCGATGGCATAGCGGATGGTCGCGGCGGGGGCAAGCGCGGGTCGCTCAGCATGCCCAGGGGGTGCTGGCGAGCGGTTTCGCCGCGTGAAGCGCCTGGACGGCGATGGCCCGAGCGGGGCCGCCGGGGGCGCCCATGGTGGCTCCGGCGGCGTTTCGCGCGGGCCATCGACCGTGGCGCTGTGCAACACCGAATGGGTCGGGGCTGCGCGTGCCAGGCGCGTGCCGCCGCGAACTCGTCAACATCATGCAGTCCGGATGGTCCGAGGTCGTGACGCTGTTGCGACTTGCAACGGTTGAAAATGCTTGGCGAAAATCGACAGAGATGTGCCCCGGAGCACTGCGGAGCGCGGCGTCCGGAGGCATCTTAGTGCAACCATGCCGCGGCTCGCACAGCTCACTGTTCCGGTGCTGATCGTGTCCCTCGCCATCGCACCGGCGGCCCACGCCAGCATGCGACTCGAGCAGCCGGTGGTCATTGCCCCGACGGCCGCACCAGCTCCGGTTGTGGTGGCACCCTCCGCGGCGCCGGCGACAGTTGTCGTCGCGCCGACACCGGTCGCGGCACCGTCCCAGGTCGCGCCGACCGAGGTGGTCGTCGCGCCGTCTACCACGACCGTCGTGACGCCGAGCTCGTGGAATGCCATCGCTGCCGCCCCGGGAACGGCTGTGACCGTCACGACCACGACCACGACCACCACCACGACCTCCGCGCCGGTGGTCACGCCCGCGGCTCCCGCGGTTGTGTCGCCGCAACATGCGGTGCGCAATCTACTTCGCTACGATCCCTACCTCGCTCCCCGCTACCGCTCTGGTCGCAACATGCTGATCGGCGGCGCGGTCGCTACGGGGATCGGCGCAGCCACCTTGTTGACCACGTTGTCATGGGCGAGCTTCTCACGCAATGAGATCAGGGGCGCGTTCGACAGCGCCGAGCGCCGCCGGGTCGCCGATGAGCGCAACCGCTACGTGCCAGTGGCCCGCGTCGTCGGAACGGTGGGAGCGATCCTCGTCGTCACCGGCTTCGTACTCATTGCGACCGGCGCGATCAAGCGGCGGCGCGCGATCGAGGAGGCACGGGGGCGCGTATTCATGCAGGCCGGACCTGGCGGCATGCAAGTGCGGTTCTAGTGCGTCGCTCGCGTCGCTACCAGGGTCCGTGGCGCCTCAAAAATAGAACACCAGGCCGGTCTGTCCGCCCGCGGCAAGCGACGTCGCGGCGGAGACCTGGGTCAGTCCGTCGAATGCGTTGATCCCCACGCGGGCGTCGGCCTGAAACAGCAGGCTCACGCGATGGCCGATGTAGAACTCCGTGCCGATCGTCGGGCCGATCGCGACGTTCACCAGCCAATTGTCGGGCCCGGTGGGATCGACGTAATGCACGTGGAACATGCCGCCGAAGTAGGGCGAGATCCGTCGCCATACGCGGAACGGCTTGAGTACGCCAACGCTCGCCGCCAGGCCGAAGTCGTTCTGCTTGCTGCCGCCCTCGATGGAGTGATGAAACACGCCGGCGCCGATCGAGAACGGGATGATCAGTCGCTCGGTGACGCGGCGAAAGCCGATTTCGGAAAACAAAAGCCGACCAACCCCGAGGTCATTGATTCCGGCGATCGAGAGCGGGGCGAGCCCGCCGAAGGTGAATTGCATGCCGAACTGGCCGGGCTTGGCCCGTGCAACGGGTGACCCGTCTTCTTCTACAGGGCCAGCGCTGGCGAAACTGTTCTGGCGGGGCGGCGTGGCGCCCGCCGAGGCGACCTCCGGTGCCGTGGTGTCTGCTGCGACTGGCTCGGCGACCGGGGTGAATTCGTCGACAGGCGGCGGCACCTCTGCCGCCGTTCCCGTCGGTGCTGGTACCTCGTCTGTGGTGGCCGGCTCGGGAATCTCGGGAGACCCACCGACGAGCAACAACGATCCTGCAAGCGAGACGACAAGCATGCCACCACGGTAGGCGTCGACCCAATGTCGGACAAAGAAACCGGCGAACCGATGGGGTGCGCAATCCGGGGCTGGCACGGTGGCGAGTGGCCGCCGCGCCTGAACCCGCGGCCCCGGCCCGCCCGGCCCGCCCGAGTCGCGTGGCCGTCAGCACCGCCGCTGCGTTCTCGCGCGGCCCGCTTCCTTGGTGCGGCTCGCGTCGCAGTGATAAGGTGGTGAAATGGATCGGGTTGGGTCGAATGCCATCGCCGCCAGCTGTTGCACGGCTCTTGCGTTCATGGTTGCGGCGTCCAGCTCGTGCGACGGCACCGGAATCGAGACCAATCCGGCGTTGGCCCGGGCGGCGAACGCCGTCTGTTCGCGTCTCGAGGCCTGTGGCTGCTTCAACCTGCCCCAGGGCGGCGACGACTACGGCTACGACGGCTACAGCGAGTTTCTTTCGACGAACACCTGCGTCCCCACCCTCGAGGGCGCCTTGACGCCGTCGAATCCGTCGGGCGGCACCGGTTACTACGATGACAACCGCGACGAGCCGGCCATCTTCCTCGACGAGCAATGCGTCGAGATCCTGGCCGAACGCTTCGAACGTACGCCGTGCGGCGAACTGCCGATCCCGACTTGCGAGGAGCAATGCTCGCTCTTCTACGGCACCAGGCACAAGGGAGAGGCCTGCGCGGACCAGGAAATCGAGCTTTGCGGGCGTGGGCTTGCGTGCATCGCGGGAGAGTGCCGCGATCCCTGCGACACGGCCGGACCGGCACTCGTGGGCCAGGCTTGTCTGGAGAGTGCCTGTGATGACGGCCTCATCTGCCGGATCGACTACGATCCGGACACCGGCGAACCGAGCGGCGTCTGTGTGGCTTTACCGGCGATCGGAGCGATGTGCGACTCAGGTGAGTGCGTGCCCGAAGCGTGGTGTGACACCAGTGGTCCAATGCCCGTCTGCCGACCGCTCGGGCAGCATGGTGAGGCCTGCAGCGGTCACACGCAGTGCGCCAGTTCCTATTGCCCAGCGGGGCGTTGCGTGCGTGCTCCCGGCGAAGGCGAGGCCTGCGGCGCCAACTCGCGTTGCGATGATGGGTTGCGCTGCGATGACGAGGGCGAAGTCGGCGTTTGTCGTGGTTCGCCCGCCCTGTGCGATGTGTTCAGCTCCGGCTTTTTCGGCTGACGCCACGCGAAACGACGAAGGGGCGGCCCGGATCACCGGACCGCCCCGCGTGGATCGGGCCCGTGTCCGAACTAGCTGAGGAACGGCGCGATCACGACCGAGACGATCGACATCAGCTTGATGAGGATGTTGAGGCTCGGGCCCGCGGTGTCCTTGAAGGGGTCGCCGACGGTGTCGCCGATCACGGCGGCCTTGTGGCGCTCCGAACCCTTGCCCGTGTTCACCCGCGGATCGAAGTCCTTCTTCTGCTCCTCGACCTGCTTCTTGGCGTTGTCCCACACGCCGCCCGCGTTCGACATGAACAGCGCCAGCATGACGCCGGACACGAGGGTGCCGGCGAGCAGGCCGCCGAGGGCCTTGGCCGACCAAAAACCCATCACGACCGGCGTGATCAGGGCCAAGGCGCCGGGCGCCACCATGCGCTTGAGCGCGGCCTGCGTGGAGATCTCGACGCAGCGCGCCACCTGGGCGTCCTTGGTGGCGTCGAAGATCTGCTCCTCCTCGGCCTCGGTCAGAGCACGGTCCTCGTCCTCCGCCTTGCGCACGAGCTCGAGCGCTGGACGGAGTTTGGGGATCTCGCGGAACTGGCGGCGAACCTCTTGGATCATGTCCATCGCCGCTTCACCGACCGCCTTCATCGCCAGGGCGCTGAATAGGAACGGCATCATGCCGCCGATCAAGAGCCCGATCGTCACCTCGGGATCGGTGAGCGTCATGGGCGACTTCCCGCGCAGGGCGATCTCCTGGTAGCCCGCGAAGAGCGCGAGGGCGGCGAGGGCAGCGGAGCCGATCGCAAAGCCCTTGCCGATCGCGGCGGTGGTGTTGCCGACCGCGTCGAGGTTGTCGGTGCGCGCCCGAACCTCCGAGGGGAGGTTCGCCATCTGCGCGATGCCGCCGGCATTGTCGGAAATGGGGCCGTAGGCGTCGACCGCGAGCTGAATCCCGGTGGTGGAGAGCATGCCGAGGCCGGCCAAAGCGATGCCGTACAGCCCGGCGTAGTGATTTGCGACGAAGATCGCGGCGGCGATGCAAAGCACCGGCGCGGCGGTGGAGCGCATCCCGACGCCAAGACCGGCGATGATGTTGGTCGCCGGACCCGTGGCCGACTGGGCCACAACGCTGTCAACGGCCGGCTTGTGCTTGCTGCAGTAGTAGTCGGTGATGAAGCCGACCGCGACGCCAGCGGCGAGGCCGCCCGCCATCGCCATGAACAGGTCAAACGCGGTCTTGGTCTGGCCGGCGACGATGATCGGATGACCGGCGGCCTTGGCCTGGCTTACGAACATCTCGATGACGAAGTAGGAGATCACGACCATCACGACGGCCGCACCGGTGGAGCCACCGTTGAGCGCCGTCTGCGGGTTGCCACCCTCCTTCGTCTTCACGGCGTAGGTCGCCGCCACGGAGATCACCACGCCGATCGCCGCGAGCACCCCGGGGATCAACACCGCCTCGAGGCGCCCGCTTTGGAGGGTGATACCGATGACCATGGCGCCGACGATCGAGGCGATGTACGACTCGAACAGGTCGGCGCCCATGCCCGCGACGTCGCCGACGTTGTCACCGACGTTGTCGGCGATGGTCGCCGGGTTGAGGGGATGGTCCTCGGGGATGCCCGACTCGACCTTGCCGACGAGATCACCGCCGACGTCCGCGGCCTTGGTGTAGATGCCGCCACCCACACGGGCGAAAAGCGCGATGGACGAGGCTCCCATCGAGTAGCCGGCGAGCAGCTGCACGACGGCGTACATTTGGGTCTTCTCGTGGGCAACACCCTCGATCCCTGCTAGCGCACCCATCTGGTTGCTGAACATGAGAAAGAGGACGCCGAGCCCGAGCAAACCGAGGCCCACGACGCACATGCCCATCACGGCGCCGCCGCGGAACGCGACCACCAGCGCCGGTGCAAGGCCCGTGCGCGCCGCCGCAGCGGTGCGGACGTTGGCCTTGGTCGCCACACGCATGCCGAAGTAGCCCGAAGCTGCCGAGCAGCCCGCACCAGTCACGAACGACAGACCGATCAGCGGCGAGGCACCGTTGGAAGTGTTGAGCATCACCAGCAGCGCGGCGACCGCGAGGATGAAGATCGCAAGGACGCGGTACTCGGCCTTGATGAAGGCCATCGCTCCCTTGAAGATCTGATCGGCGATGGTCTGCATCCGGCGATCGCCCGGGTCCTGACTGCCAATCCAGTTGGCCGTCATGTACGCGTACGCGAGCCCGACCAGCCCTGCGGCGGGGATCAAATAGAGTGCTTGCTGCGGTTCCACGACAGAGATTCCTTTCGAGCGCCAGCCGCCTTCGGGAGTGAAGCCGGCGGACGCGGGCGAGCGCGGGGCACGACATACACGCAAACGCGCCCTCTTGGAAGGGCCGCAGCTCGGCCACGGGCATCGTCGCGGCCCGAGCACGTGAGCCACCCCGCGAGGGCGCCATGACCCGTTGTCGTCGGCGTTAGCTGTTTGGCGCCTTGGGTTTGGCGCCGGTGGCGGGGCTGGCCGGACTGGGTCTGTTGACGGCGTTCATGGCCGCGCCCGCACCGTCGCGAAAGATCGCCGTGATCGCCTCGGCTGCCCGCAAGACCATGTCCGGCACCTCGATTGCCCGTTCTTCCGCGGAAAAGTCCGACAACACCCAACTCGCCACGTCGCCCCGGCTCGGCCGACCGACGCCCACGCGGACGCGCACGAAGTCCCCCGTCCCGAGGTTGGTCAAGAGATCTCGCACGCCGTTGTGCCCGCCGTGGCCGCCGCCGACCTTGATCGCCACGCGTCCGAGCTCAAAGTCGATCTCGTCGTGGACCACGACGATGCGGCTGGCGGGTACGTGGAAGAACCCAGCCGCTGGCCCCACCGATGCCCCGCTGCGGTTCATGAACGTCTGCGGCTCGAGCACCACCACGCGGCCGTGCGGCGTGGCGCAGGTGGTCATCCGCGCGGTGAACTTGTCGCGCCACGGGTCAAAGGCCCCCCGTTGGTCGAGCCAGCGCTCGACCACCATGAAGCCGATGTTGTGGCGGTTGCCTGCGTACTTTTGTCCGGGGTTGCCCAGGCCGACGAGCAGATATGGGATCGCGTCGGCCATGGGCCTTGCTCACGGCCGCGCGCGGCGGCCGGGTGCGATCACTTCTTCTTTTCCGCAGGTTTGGCTGCCGCCGGTTTGCCAGCTGCAGCCGCAGCGGGCTTGGCGGCCGCAGCTGCCGCAGCGGGGGCACCGGCGGCTGCCTCCTCCTCCGTCTTGCGCGCGAGCTCACAGATGGCCAAGATCGTTTCGGCGGGCTCGCTGAGGCGTGCGTTGGTGAGGACGACGTCCTTCATGCGAATGGACTCATTGTTATCGAGCGGCGTCACGTCGATGACGATCTCAAATGGCATGTTCGCAGGCTTGGCGGCCACGCGAACGGTGCGCCGCGTGGTGCGAACCCGACCCCCTTTGACGGCACCGGCTGCGCGACCCACGGTGCGAACCGGCACGGGTCGCACCACCTCGACTTCGGGATCGACACGGAGAAAATCAACATGCACCGCGTTGCCGCGGAGCACGTCGCGCTGGACATCGGCGATGACGCACGGCACGACGCCGAGCGTCTTGTCGCCGTCGACGACGGTCAGCTGAAAAAACGTGTTCGTGTCACGCGTTGGATCTGTTGCGTTGGCGAATGCCCGCGGCTCGACGGCGATGGCGATGTTGTCCTTGCCCTGGCCGTAGATGACGGCGGGGAACTTGCCGCGGCGTTTGAGCTCGCGCGTCGCACCCTTGCCCGCCGCTTTTCGCGTCTCGACTCGAAGCTGTCCGTACTCTGCCATGATGAAACCTCGGCCCGTGGTGGGCCCGATGTTCGGGTCTCGGGTAGGTGCCGCCCACCATGGGGGCTCGCCGCCGAGGCTCCCGGCTGCTCGTCGCGGACGTGTGTCCGACGACGGGGCGATCGCCTACCCCGGGGGAGCAGCGGGGTCAAGGGGGAGGCGTCGCCCCGTTTGCGCGCCGGTGGGTGTCGACGTAGGGGCGCAGGGGCGAGGTCCGCCCCCGGGGCGCGATGCGGCGAGAATTTGCCCCGACGGCTCGACGATCCGGCGAGCGGGTGGCGCCGTACCGCAACCTGACGATGAGAACGCTTCTACCGCTCGTCTTCGCGCCGCTGCTCGCATGCCGCACCGAAGCCAGGGAGCAGCCCGCCCGCAAGGTTGCCAGCGCGGCGGTCGCGACCGTTGCCGCGAGCGCCGCTCGAGCGCCCGAGGTCAAGTTGGCACGCGCGTCAGCGCGTCAGCCAGTCGCGTGGGACGAGGAAGTGGCGGCCTACGATCAGAACATCGCCGGCGCACGCGATCGCGCGAACCGGCAGCAGTCGTCGTTTCTCGCGGCGGACGCGGTGGCCAATCTCTTCTTGTCGCGTGCGCGCCTAACTGGCGACTACGCCGACTACCAGCACGCCGAGGCCTGGCTCGAGAAGTCATTCGCCGCCGATCCAACGGGCAAGTTCGGTCCGTTCATGACTCGGGCGTCGCTCAACTACACGCTGCACCGCCTCGACCGGGTCGACGCGGACTTCGTTCACGCCCAGCTCGGCCACCACGACAACGTCGCAGTCTCGGGCTTTCGCCGATTCGAAGCCAACCTCGCGCTCCAACGCGGCGACTACGACGACGTCGAGCCGCGGCTGCACGAGTCGATCGATCTGCACCCGAGCATCTCGAACTTGGCTTCGCTTGCGTATTACTTGGTCGGCACCGGTCGCTACGACGAGGCCGACGCGACCTATCAAAAGGCGATCGAGCGGTACCATGGTACCGCTCGAGAACCACTGGCATGGTTGCACTTGCAGCTGGGGCTAGCCGACCTCGGTCGCGGCCGCTATGACGAGGCGCTCGCCCACTATCGCGACGCCGAGCGCGAGTTGTCGGGTTACTGGCTGGTTGAGGAGCACATCGCAGAGATTCTTACCCTCACCGGTAGGACCGACGAAGCCATGGCGATGTACCTCGATATCATCGAGCGCACCGGCAACCCAGAGTTTATGGATGCAGTCGCCGGGATCTTGGTAGACGCTGGGAAGCCGCAGGAAGCGCGCGCATATATCGACCGCGCGAGCGAGCGCTTCGCCCAGCTCACAGCGATGTATCCGGAGGCCGCATATGGCCACGCGTTGGAGCACTACCTCGAGTTTGGCGAGGATCCTGCGTACACGGTGAAGCTCGCGGAGCGCAATCACGCGTTGCGGCCCAACACCGATGCGAAAGTTCTACTGGCTCAGGCCTACCTCAAGGCGGGCCGCGTCGACGAAGCCGCGAGAACCATTGCAGCCGGGCTTGCGACGCCGTGGAGCACGGCGGATCTGCACGTGACTGCCGCGGAGATCTATCGCCGCCAAGGCAAGACGCGCGCGGCTGCGGCCGCGGACGTGAAGGCGCGGGCGATCAATCCGCGGGTTGAGTGATCTCGGCGAGAGCCTTGTCGAGTCGCGCGAGACGCTTGGCGTTGCCGGCGAGCGACGGCCGCGCGCGTTCGAGCAGAGCGATCGCGCGTTGGCGGTCGCCTAACTTGGCAGCCACCTCGCTCGATAGGAGCACGGCATAAAGATAGGATTCCGGGTCTTGGGCGATCCGCGGCTCCGTGATCGCCAGGACCTCTTTCGTCAGTGGTTCGGCGTCGGCGAAGCGCTCAAGATCGATAAGAACCGTCGAGATGTTCTTCAATGACATCACAAGCTCGGGATGGTCGGCCGGCAACGCGGAACGACGAATCGCGAGCGCCCGCTCATGGAGCCGCAACGCCCCTTCGCGGTTGTCGTGAGCGTTCTCGATCAGTGCGAGGTCATTGAGCACGCGCGCGACGTCGTTGTGGTTTGGTCCCTTGGCGGCCTCCAACGTGGTGAGCGCGCTCTCGAGGTGACGCTTGGCTTCGTCGTGACGGTCGAGTTTGTACAGAACGATACCCATCGATGCGTCGTACTCCGCGACGAGTGGGTGCGTCGGGGCCACGCGCGCCAGCTCGAGCTCACGGGCCTTCGCGAAGTACGCGAGCGCGCCCTCGTGCTCGCCCATTTGCTCGCTGATCCAACCGAGATTGAACAGAATCTGCCCAACGCGTGGGTGGTCGGGTCCGAGGTTGCGCTCCAACACACCCAACGCTTCGTTGAGGGCACCACGGGCCTCCTCGAATTTCTGCTTGGCCGACAGCACGTTGGCGATGTTCTCGAGAGCCGAGACCGCATCGGGGTGCTGAGTGCCAACCGATTCGACCAAGATCTCGTGGGCCTGACGATAGCTGGCGAGCGCTTCGTCGAGTTGCCCGAGCTGGAAGTGCACGTTGCCGAGCGAGCTGTGCGAGTTGCCGGTGGCGACATTCCTTTCGCCGAGGTGATCGCGTCGGAGCTGGAGTGCTGCGCGATGATCGGCGAGGGCCTTGTCGTACTCGCCGCGGACGAGAAAGACGACGCCCCGATTGTGCAACATGGTGGCCATCAAGTCGGGTCGATCACCGGCCCGTAACGCAGCAGCCTCGGCGCGCCGGGCGGCCATATCGCCGGCCTCACGGCGTGCGAGCTTGAACCCATCGACGTAGACAGCGAGGGCCCAGGCCGCGGCAGCGACGTCGTCGTGACCGCTCGCCTCGGCGTCGAAGCAGGCCTGTTCGAGCGCGCGGCTCGCCTCCTCCCATTGGCCCAGGCCGATCTTGAGCTCGCCGATCTCGACCTCGATCTCGGCAGCGATAGGAACAAACTTGAGTGCCCCAGCTTCGTCGAGCATCGGTTCGGCGATCTCAAGTGCGGCCGCGTAGCGACCGGCGGCACTGAGTGCTTTGACCTGTTCGAGTCGTTGTCGCAAGCTGCTAACGGCCGCGTGTATGGCCTCATCCTCGGGTTCGAGTCTCCCGCGCAGCAATCGCTCGGCGTTTTCGCAGGTCGCGATTGGTGCCAACTTCTCCACGATCTCGAGGGCGCGCGCGGCCATTTCGCGATCCACCTGCCCCAGCACGTTCACGGTGGCCTGCAGCGCCGTTTTGCGCTGCTCGAGGCAGGACATCCGCGCGTCGAGCAGCGCCGAGGATTGTTCTCCGCGCAGATTGGCTTCGCACGCGTCGCGGAAAGAACGGGCCCAAGCGTCGCTGTAGGAATCCAGTTGAGCCCCCAGGCGCCCCGCAATCGCCGTGGGCTCGGCGAGGCCGGAGGTTTCAAGCGCGGTCTCGATCGTCTCGCGCGTGGCTGAGTTCCAGACCTGCGCCACACGCTCGTGACCGTCGGCGCACCCACTGCGCGTGGCCGCCGTCCACGCGGTGATGCCGATGGCGATCGCTGCGATGGCGCCGGCTCCGACAACCACGCGACCCCGCCGTCGGCGACCGCTCGCCAAGGTGGCGAGAAGATCGGCCATCGATGCGAAGCGCTTGTCGGGGTCGGGGTGGAGCCCGCGGCTGATGGCCGCCGCCAGCCAGCCCGGAACTCGCACGCGCCAGCGCGGGGGTTCGAGCTTGCGCGATGTTGCGGCGGTGTAAAGGGCCCCGACGCTGTTGCCGGCGAAGGGGCGCGTACCGTAAAGAGTGCGGTACAGCGCCACACAAAAGGCGTACTGGTCGGATCGGAAGTCGGCGGCTCCACCTGCGAGCAACTCCGGTGCCATATACGCCGGCGTACCGACAAACGCGCCGGTGCGCGTCAATCGGTCCACGGCCGACAGCTCGGCCAGGTTGGCATCCGCCTCTGCCTCTGCCTCTGCTTGTGGCTCGGCCGTCAAGCGGGCGAGGCCGAAGTCTGTCACCCGCACGCGACCGTCGCTGCCGATCATGACGTTGTCTGGTTTGAAGTCGCGGTGGACCAGGCCTGCGTCGTGGGCGGCCGCGAGTCCGCGAGCCGCGGCTTCAAACAACACGAGGGCCTGACGCCAGGGGACCGGGCCGTGTTCCATCGCCTCGGTGAGCGTCGTGCCCTCGACCAACTCCATCGCGATGAACACCGCGCCGTCAACCACGCCGACGTCATGCACCGTCACCACGTTGGGGTGTGCGAGTCGGGCCATGGCTTGGGCCTCGCGGAGCATTCGCGCCCGGCCTGCGGTGTTGTTGTCGGTGTCATCCCCGTGTTGCAGCAGCTTCAACGCGACCTTGCGATCGAGTTGCGGGTCGTAGGCGGCATACACAACCCCCATACCGCCCGAGCCCAGCGGTTCGAGCAGGATGTAGCGCCCCAGCACGGTGCCGCGCCCCCTGGCCGGGGCGGCGACCGTCGGTCTGCTCGAGCGAGTGGCGTCGCCATCGAGCAGCGTCGGCACGTCGCCTGGTCGGGCAGCACGCGTGGCAGCCGGCGTCAGGTCTTCGCCGCTGGATGGCGCGTCGTCTCGCACGGCACGTGCTCTGCCGGCGCAGCATAGCAGGGCCGGGCCGCCGCGCTCCCCGCCGGGGCTCAGTGGAACAGGCTTGAGATCGAGTCTCCGTGGTGAATGCGCTTCACCGCCTCGCCCAGTAGGCGACCGAGCCCGAGCACCTCGAGCCGATCACACGCGGCGAGGCGATCTTGCTGGGGAATCGTATCGGTGACCCAGAGCTTCGCCAGCGCCGAGTTGTTGATGCGCTCGATGGCTGGGCCGCTGAATACGCCGTGGCTCGCCACTGCATAGACGGCCGTCGCTCCATGGTCGCGCACAGCGTTGGCCGCATTGCACAACGTACCAGCTGTATCGATCATGTCGTCCACGAGTACAGCACGCTTGCCCTTGACCTCGCCGATGATGTGCAGAACCTGGCTGACGTTGGGGCGGTCGCGCCGCTTGTCGATGATCGCCAGTCCACACTTGAGCGCCTTCGAATAGATGCGCGCTCGCTCAACGCCGCCCGCGTCGGGCGACACCATCACCGTATGCTCACCGCAAAGGCCCTCACGCTCGAGCTTTTCGATCAACACCGGTGATGCGAAAAGGTGATCAAACGGGATGTTGAAGAAACCTTGGATCTGACCGGCGTGAAGGTCGACCGAGAGCACGCGCGAGGCTCCCGCCGCGGACACCAGATCGGCGACCAACTTGGCGGAGATCGGCGTGCGTGGCTTGACCTTGCGATCCTGCCGCGCGTAGCCGAAATACGGCATGATGGCGACGATGCTGCCAGCGCTCGCTCGCTTCAGCGCGTCGATCATGATGAGCAATTCCATTAGGTTGTCGTTGGGCGGGGAGCACGTCGACTGCAAGATGAAGCAGTTGACGTTGCGGACGTTCTCCCCGATCTCGACGAAAATCTCGCCGTCAGAAAAACGCTCGACCCGCGCGTCTCCCACGGGAACCCCCACGTAGGCCGCTACGTCGTCCACGAGCTTCGGGTTCGAGTTCCCACCGAAGATGCTGAGGGTCTTGTTCACCGCCGGCTCCCGTCGAACGCGACGATGTGTACTCGATTTTGCCGCGGTTCGGTTGCGCGCTGGGTGCGCGGCGCGGTGCAGCCCGTTTGTGTTGTGATCGCGAGCTTTGCCATCTCGATCCGACCCCGCACGCATGCAGTCGGTCGAGGCCGTGGCCTTCGGCGCGCGTAACCCGATGAAGTGCGCCGACGGTGTACGCTCGCGGCGTGGGCCGC
This sequence comes from uncultured Myxococcales bacterium, assembly GCA_902826865.1. Lineage (GTDB taxonomy): Bacteria > Myxococcota_A > Polyangia > Nannocystales > Nannocystaceae > Xiheibacterium. Next base: position 20,985 of record CADEGN010000001.1, on the reverse strand, counting down.
CGCCGCGTCGCCGCGTGGATGCGCGTCGGGTGGCCAGCGCTGACTAGCTTGGGGTCGGGCTGTCAACCGAAGCATCGCCGCCGTCGCTGCAAGCGTCAGGTCGAGCGCTTGGCAGCAGGCGAGGCGATGGTGCAGGGGTTGGGGCGGTAGGATTCGAACCTACGAATGGCGGAACCAAAACCCGCTGGCTTACCACTTGCCGACGCCCCAGAGAGGCCGAGATGCCGCGTGCGCGACACCGGGCAGGGTTTTCTAGCGTGCGGTCGGCAAGGCTGTCAAACCCGGCCGCTTGGTCGCCGTTTAGGCTCCCGCGTGGCCCTGTCGCGGCGTTGCGGACGTAGGTTTCGCGGCGCGGCCGGGTCGTGATCTCGCGTTCGGTTTTGCAGCTGCAAGGCCCGCTTCGCCGCATCTCGCGCTTGCTCCCTGGTGGGAGCTCGATCGCCTGCATCCGCTTTGGTCCGAGGTGGGCCGCGCGGGACCTCGATCGAGCCGTCGCGTCGCGGGTGTCGCCATGCGATGATGGCCCGTCGCGTCGTGCCTCTCTCGTACAAGACATGCCCAACCTGCGCGGCTCGGGCGAGCGTTGACACGCGGTTTTGCGCAAGCTGTGGCGCGGACCTCGGCGCGGTTGAGGCGACCGAGGGAGATCCGTACCTCGGCCTCGAGATCGTCGGCAAGTACAAGATCGAGCAGCTCATCGGCGAAGGGGCGATGGGTCGCGTGTACAAGGCGCGCCAGCTCTCGCTAGGGAAGGCGTTCGCGGTCAAGATCCTCGCGCCACACCTCATGAATGATGAGGCGAGTCACGCTCGCTTCGCCAGCGAAGCGCACAACGCCGCGAGTCTCAATCACCCGAACTGCGTGTCGGTTGTCGACTACGGGCGAACGAACGAGAACATCACGTTCATCGTGATGGAATACATCGCCGGGATGACGCTCGAGCGCCTCATCACCGAACAGTTCCCGCTGGTGCGAGAGCGCATTGTCGATCTCGTCCTGCAGATCCTCGCCGCGCTGAGTGAAGCCCACGGCCTTGGCATCCTCCATCGTGATCTCAAACCCGAGAACATCCTCGTCCAGACCCTGCGTACCCACGGCGAACTTGCGGTTGTGCTGGATTTCGGTATCGCCAAGTTGATGGACAACGTGTCATCGCCGTCGCTCACCACCGCTGGGATGGTGTGCGGCACGCCCGAGTACATGTCGCCCGAGCAGGCGCGGGGACACAAGCTCGACGCTCGCTCTGATCTCTACGCGGTAGGGGTGATCCTCTATCAGATGCTGACCGGACGCCCGCCGTTCGAGAGCAGCTCGGCGGTGGAGATCCTGCACAAGCATCTGCACGAAGAGCCGATCCCGCCATCGGCGATGCTCGGCACCGAGCCGGATCCACTCGAGGCGGTTTGCCTGCGGGCGATGGCCAAGGACCCGGATCAGCGCTACGCGTCCGCGCTCTCCTTCCGCGAGGAGATCATCGCTGCGACAAGCTCGGCGAAGGTGACGACATCGCAGCGCTGCGAGACTTGTCGTGCGGAGATGCGCGGGAGCGACAAGTTCTGCCCACAATGCGGGGCCCCTGCTTCCCCGCGCCTGGTGGATCGCAAGCGCAGGCAATCGACCCGTGGCTCCGGGCTTTCGCTGGCGCGCACGGGCGAGATCACGGCGGAAGTCGTGGTTCGGGCGTTTCCGCTGCCGCTCGCCGGGCGCGAACACACCTTCGAGCGCGCGCGGGCGATGTTGCAGAGGCCCACGCCGGGCGTGCGCCTACGGGTGCTGACGGGGCCGGTCGGGATCGGCAAGACCCGACTTGCCGACGAGATCGCCTCGCTGGCGGAGACCCTCGGCTGGCGCGGGTACTACGTCGGTGCCGACCCAAGTGGTGCGCGCACGCCGATGTGGCCGATTCGCGCGATGGTTTCCCAGCTGCTCGAGGTCGATCCTTACAATTGCACGACCCGCGATCTCGGCCGCGTGGCCAACCTATGCGGGCTCGGGTTCGAGGAGCTCCCGGGCCTGGCCGAGCTGTTTCGCCTGGTGGGGCCTGCATCGGACCTGGAGATCCCCGTTCGTCGGCGCGAGTGTTTCGCTTCGGCCGTCCAAGCGATCCTCTCCGGGGGGCGCGGGCAGCCGCTCTTGCTCGTTTTCGACGACATTGACGCCTTCGACAACGCGTCCCGCGAGATTCTGCGCAACTTGGCTGTGGCGCCCACGTCGGCGCCGGTGCTGGTCATCGCGACAAGCGCGGACGCCCGGCTCGACTGGCTGGGGGGCATGGTCGAACAGCTCGAACCGATCGGCGCGGAAGCTGTCGAGCGAATGGCCCGCCAGGTGACGCTCGAGCTCAAGCCCAACTCCTCGCTGCCGTCCGAGCTCGCGCGCGTCGCTCCGTTGTCGCCGCTGCGCCTCGAGATGCATCTACGGTTGCTCGCGCAAGGATTCGTCGCTCCGCGGGAGTCGGATGACGCCGAGCTCGTGTCGGCGCGGCTATCGCAGCTCGACCCATCTCTGCTGGGCCTGCTCGAGATCGCCGCCGTGATCGGCGAGCGGTTTCTCGAGGGTGACATGGCCGATCTCTACGAGCGTGATCGCGGCACGATCGGCCCGGCCTTCGATGAAGGGCTCATGCAGCTCCACGTGCGCGGATTGTTGCTCGTCGTCGGCGCCGGCGAGCGGGCCTTCGCGCACAGGGTGATCCGCGATGTGGTGTACCACCAGATCGCGGAGAATCGGCGGAGCCAGCTCCACGTGCTGGTTGCCAATACCTCGCGCCTCGCCCGCCTGCAGCCCACCGTGCGCGCCCTCCACCTCCTGCGTGGTGGCGTCCGCGAAGCTGCCCGCGCATTGCTCGAGGCCGGGCGTGTGGCCGAGGCCAGCTTCGACGATCCGCTGGCGGCCGAGTGCCTCCAAGCTGCGCTTGCGCTGTGCAGCAAGCAGACGGATGGTCGGGCGCTCGAGGCCGAAGTCGCGATTGCAACAACGCGGGTGATGCGGACCGACGAGTTCGCCGACCAAGCGATCGCGGTGCTCGAGGAGTTGCTGCGCCGCGGAGGTCTTGGGGATCGCGAGCCACGCGTCGTCGCTGCGCTGGGCAAGCAGTTCCGTCGGCGCGGCCGTCTCGACGCCGCCGCCTTGCATTTGCATCGGGCGATTCCGGCGGTTATCGCCCTTGGTGACCGTGCGGCGATCCTCGAGGTGTACCGCGATCTGGCGAAGGTGTACGTCCGGCGCGGCGACCTTCAGCGAGCCCTTCGCGAGCTCGGCGAGGGCATCGATCTTGCGACGCTCGGCGAAGGACCCCGCGCCGAGATCGACGTTTCGATGTGGAAGTACCTACTCGAGATGTGCGAGATTCAGCGCGCGGCCGGTCAGCATGGTGAGGCGCGCAAGTGGTGCGAGCATGCTTTGTTCCAGGCCGAGCGCGGTGGCGATCGCTTGGGGCTGCTGCGTGTGCACACGCAGCTGGCGTGGGTTCTTCGCGATCTCAAGCAAGCTGCGCTCGCCGAACAGCACCTCGGTCGTGCCATCGAGGAGGCCCGGCATTTCGGTGATCGCCTCACCACCGTGGAGCTGTTGATCGAGCGCGCGCGTGGTCGCGCGGGACGAGGGCGGTTGGCCGAGGCCCACCGGTTGTGCGAAGAGGCCTTGCGATTGGCGCGAGGTCTCCAGTGGGCCGCCGGGATTGAGCACGCCGAGCGGGCGATCGCGATGCTGAAACGCCAGGCCCCTGGATCGGCGATGCCCGATCCACCGACCCGGTCCGGGCTCGGCAATAGCTGATCCGCCGCCCGGGTGCCGGTCCGCCCGCCGTGCTTCGGCGCGACGCCCATCGCCGAGGGCTCGGGCCCGAAACCCGACCCCTCGCTCGTTTGTGGTACGTTCGCGGCGGCTCGCAAGGGCCACCGGAGCCCCATCCCATGCGATTGCGACCTTCCGTCTGCGTGCTGACCCTTGTGGCGACCTGGCTCGGACTCGCGTTTCCCGAAGCGACGGCGAGCGGCCCGGCCGTTGAAACCACCGCTGCGCCTGCGAAACCTGTGAAGGCTGCGGCTGTGGTCAAGGGGACGCGTCAGTCACCAGCGGTCGGTGAACTCGCGACCTACGAGGGCTCGATTCCTGGCCTTGGTGTCGCGATGGCGGTGAAGCACTTCGTGCTGGCCAACGGTCTACGCGTCTACGTGCTCGAAGATCACAGCGCACCCATGTTCGCCATGCAGACGATGTTCTACGTCGGCGCGCGCGACGAAGAGGTCGGTCGCACCGGCTTCGCTCACTTCTTCGAACACATGATGTTCAAGGGCAGTGAAAATGTGCCCGACGGCGGGCACTTCCGCCACGTGCTTGGCGTGGGTGGCAGGCTCAATGCCGGGACAGGCAACGATTTCACCCTCTACTATAACCTTGTACCCAGCCAGTACCTCGACATGGTTCTCTGGCTCGAGAGCGACCGTCTTCGTTCGCTCGCGATCAACGACAAGACCTTCGAGAACCAGCGCAAGGCGGTGAAGGAGGAGAAGTCGATGCGCGTCGACAACGTCCCCTACGCCAAAGCGCTCCAGGACTACTTCGCATCGATCTGGGCCGGGACCGGCTACGGCCACGCATCGATCGGAACTGACGCCGATCTCGACGCGGCCAAGGTTGAAGACATCAAGGCGTTCTTCGACAAGTACTACGTCCCCAACAACGCGGTGATGGTGTTTGTTGGGGACGTGGACACCGAGGAGCTGCGGACCAAGGTCGAGGCGAGCTTCGGCGCGATCCCGCGTGGCAAAGACCGCACTCCATTCCCGGCGGTCGACCACACGCAAGCGAAGCTAGAGTCGAAAATCCCCGACAAGCTGGCCCAGCAACCTCTGTACGTCATGGGGTGGAAGACGGTGCCCGAAGACCACCGGGATCGGCACGCCGTCGAGATCCTGATGAGCATTCTGCTTGAGGGTGAGTCATCTCGAATCACGCGAATCCTCAAGGACGACAAGAAGCTGGTTGTGGCTTCGATCCCACTGCCGCAATCGGCTTCGGGTGGCCGCGACGCGGGGGCCGCGATCGCGGCGTTCGTCCCGGTCAAGGGCGTAACGTTGCCGCAGATCAAGGAAGTCGTTTTCGCGGAGATCGACAGTCTCAAGAAGAGGGGCGTAAGCGCAAAGGACCTGAAGAAGGCGATTAACTCGCAGACGGTCGACACAGTGGAGCAGCTCTCGACCAACCTTGGTCGCGCGACGCTTCTCGCCTACGGCGCGCTTTTCCACGGAGATCCGAACTACGTCCTCACGGATCTTCGGAAGTACCGGGCGTTGAAGCCCGCCGATATCAAGCGCGTCGCCAACACCTATCTTACCGACAAATGGATGGTCGTTGAGATCACCCCGCCACAGTGAGAGATCCGGCAATGAGCACCACGACCCAACGATCCCGCGGCCTGTACTCGGCTGTTGCGCTGGCGGTGACGCTTTCGCTCTCGGCGTGCACAAAGACCCGATCAACGACGCCTCCAGACTCCGAACCATCCCCCGCGCCGGTGGCGAAACCGGTGGCCGCTGCCGAGGCGAACCCCGAGCCTGTCGCGGTTGAACCAGCGGTTGCTTATCCGGAACCGCCTCCGCCGTCCCAAGCCAAGCCCTTCAACTTTCCTGCGGCATCGTCGTTCACCCTGCCGAACAAGCTCGTCGTCTACGTGGTCGAGAACCACGAAGTTCCGGTCGTCGCGGTGCAACTGGCGATCCGCGCCGGATCGATGGACCGGGAGCATGTTGCGGAGTTCACGGCCGCGATGCTCGGGGAGGGCACGCGCTCACGCACAAAAGCCAACTTGGACGCAGCCATCGAGTTCGTGGGTGGCACGCTCTGGGCCGGCAGCGACGTCCACACAACGTTCGTCAGCGCCCGCGTGCTCGCGCCAGACATCAAGCTGGCGCTCACCCTCATGGCAGACGAGGTGATGAACCCAGTGTTCCCTGAGGAGGCGCTTGCTAAGCTCAAGGAGCAGGCGAAGACGTCGATCGCGTTCAACAAGTCGCAGCCCGAACAACTTGCGTCGGCCCTGTTCGGCATGGTCGCGTACCCCGAGGGGCACCCCTACGGGCGCGCGATCCCGACCGACGCGCAGATCGACGCGATTGCGCTGGCGGACATCCGGCAGTTTCACGAGACGTTCTACCGCTCCAGCAACGCGTTTTTGATCGTGGCTGGGGATATCACGCCCAAGCAGGCCGAGCCGCTCGTCAAGCGTGCCTTTGGCGGGTGGAAACCTGCCGACGACGGGGCGCTGCCGCCGAACCCACTCAATCAGTTCAAGGCATACGAGGTCCCGCGCGAGCTCGTGATTCACTTGGTCGATCGACCAGGCTCGACACAAAGCGAGATCATCGTCGGCAATCTCTCCATCGCACGCAGCCATGCCGACTGGGCAAAGCTCCAGGTCGCGAACACGATCCTCGGCGACAACGCCAGCGGTCGGTTGTTCACGGACATCCGCGAAAAGAAGGGGCTCACCTATGGCATCTACTCGGAGGTAAGCCCGGGCCAAGCGCCGGGCACGTTCGCGATCACCACGCGCACGCGCACAAAGACCACCGGCGAGATGCTGGCCGCGATTTTCGGACACATCAAGCAGGTGCGTACCACAGTGCCAACGCAGTCCGAGTTCGACGGCGTGCTCAAGCAAATGGTCGGTTCCTTTCCACTTGAGATCGAAACTGCGGATCAGATCGCCGGTCGCCTGCGCGAGTCGATGGTCTACGACCTTCCACAGAGCTACTGGCGTGACTACCGGGATCAACTCGCGTCGGTTTCGCCGGCTGACGTCAAGGCGGTCGCCCAGAAGTACATCCATCCGGTGCCGCATGTCGTGGTGGTTGGTCGCGCCGACAAGGTCGAGCCGCAGCTGGCCAAGGTCTTCCCCAAGGCGAAGATCGTCAAGTACGACGCGAATCTGGCGAAGCTCAAGTAAACGCGCGCCGCACTGAGTACGTCGAGGCTCCTTCGAGTGGAGGGATGCCGAAGTCGTGAGGCTCCTCGCAGGATGGTCCGGGCGTGAGCATTTCTTGGGAGACGCACTGAGACAGGCCGGTGGGAATGGGCACTTCCTACTCTGCAGGGGGTGCCGTTGGGTACGACCCATCGATCGTTTTCGAACCGTTTCCTTGCCGCAATGCTGGCCACCGGCGCCTGCCAAGCCGGGCCGGCAGCGGACGACAGGTTGGTGACTGCCGATGGCGGCGGACCATCCACCGACGATCAAGGACCAACCACCGGCGGCGGTGGGCCGACGACCGATGGCGGACTACCGACGGGGGGCGGGCTACCGACGACCGAGGGCGGGCTACCGACGACCGATGGCGGGGAGTCAACGGCCGATGGCGCGGCGTCGACGGAAAGCGGAGGCGAACCCCTCGGCTGCGATGCGGCTGGCGAGACACCGCTGCCGGACACCGGACAGCTCTACTTCGTTGCCGCCTCGGGCGGCAGCGATAGCAACGCCGGTGACGAAGCCGCACCGCTCGCCACCATTCAAGAGGGCATCGACCGCGCCGTCGCGGGAGACACGATCGTTCTACGCGGAGGAACGTACACGCAGAACGTGCGCTTCCGCGACTCCGGTGAGGAGGGCCAGCCAATTACGCTGCGCAACTACCCCGGGGAGACGCCCGTCATCGACAACGAACACGACGGGAATGCGATCGTCATTCAGGCGACCAACTACCAGGGCGGTGCCATCGGCTGGATCACCCTCGACGGGCTCGAGGTCAAGAACGGTCACGGCAAAAACATCGAGATTACCAATGGACACGACATCGTTGTTACTCGCTGCCATCTCCACAGCAGCAACGGCCAGGGGATCGGCGGCAACGGCACCAGGGTGCTCATCGATGGCAACGTGATCGCGGACAATGGCGACTTCGTGGGAAACCAAGAGCATGGCATCTACACCAGCGGAAAGTCCTGGACCATCTCCAACAACCTAATCTACGGGAACGCCTTCTGGGGGATCCAAGTCGCCGGCTACGAGGACATTTCGTACGCCCCCGGGCCCGAATACACCGGGGCGAGCGACTGGTTCATCGTGAACAACACGTTCGCCTTTGCACACAATCGGTCGGGCATCGTTTTGTATGCCGGCGCTGAGAACGACGTGATCCAGAACAACATCTTCTTCAACAACCGCACCGACGAGGGTAGCGGCGACTCAGGCGTCAGCTTCTACAACAGCGGCGGAGGGCACCAACTCATCAACAATCTCCATTTCGGCCCCGGCCCGTTCGTCTCGATTCACCCCGCCGGCATGTACTACTCGGAAACCGGGACGATCGACGGCGAGGATCCGTTGTTCGTCGACGCGGACAGCCTCGATTTCCACCTCCAGGCGGACTCCCCCGCGAAGAACCAGGGCGCGGCCACCGATGCGCCCGCGACCGACCACGAGGGCCGGTCGCGGCCACAGGGCGCTGGCCCCGACGTCGGGGCGTTCGAGGCGTGCGAGTAAGGCAATCCGCGCGTCTAGGCGCAGGTGCCCGCGACAAGCCCGCTTTCGAGGTCGACGATCGCCGGGCGGCGCGCGCCGCTAGGCGCCGCGGTCACCGGTCGATCTCGAACACCTCGAATGGCGATTGCGATCGCGCGGCATCGATGGCGACGGTGCTGCGACATCGGCGAAACGAAACGCCGTCATGTTCGGCCCTGGCAAGGCGCCGAGACGAAGGCGCACCCCCGGTCGTTCTTACGAATTTGCGCGGAGCGCCAGCCAACCTGGCCAATCCGACACAAGCTCGCCGCCGGGGCGATACACGCGCGAGGCTTGTCGCGGCAGGCCGCCTTCCATGCAGTACTGTGCGAACGAGACAGCCCATTGTCGGTTGGCCGACGGCGTCTTGCCCTCGACGCCGGCCGTGTAGATCTTCATCTCTCGCGCGACCGCCTCGGTCCATCGGGCCTCGGTCATGCCTGGTGTGACCTTGGCGTGTTCCCAGGCCTCGAAGCGGTTCGATCCCGCGGAGTGACAGGCGTGGGAGATCAGAAAGCCGGGCGGCTGCAGGTGGTGCGCAAGCCCGTTCTGCAACTCCACCCAGCGCGGCGTACCGGGTGCTGACTGTTTTTCGCGTCGATTGAACGTCGCAGTTGGATCGCCCGCGCGCTGGAAGAACGAGGGGCCGTCCCACCCACCGTGCGACAGCCAAACGGTCACGTCACATCCCCCGGGCAATAGCGTCAACGATGGGGTTAGGCGCGACGGAGTGTTGTCATCGCCTTTGCCTGTATCACTGGCCGTCGTCGCGAACCCCAGCTGCGCGAAGTAGTCGCGCACAGCAAACGCGGACTCGGCGAACTCGGGTCCCTGGTAGACGACGGCTGCTTTCTTCATCGCGACACTCGTCCTGACATGCCTAGGTACGCGGGGACCGAGCTCGAGCGCCGATGCACCCGCTGTGACCTTGCTCGCGCAGCGATCTTACTCGTGCGGGCCATGGGAGTCGACTCGACTCCCATGGCCGCACGACGAAGACGAACCGCCTGTGCTGACGCGCGAACGCCCAGCGGTGGCGTGTCTACGTGGGGATTGAGGGTCGGCGAAAGAGCGCAGCGACACCGGCGTGGGCGGTGTCACGCGCGCCGCTAGCCACCGAGCAGGTCTTCGCAGGTCTTGCCCTGCAGACAGCCGGCGCAGACCTTCGCGTTTCCGCGCAGCTCGGCCTTGGGATCTGGATTGTCGGGGTCCCAGGCCTCCGGCGACTCCACTGACGACACCGGCTCGCAGCCGGCCGAGACCAACTCGACGCGGAAGCCGGCGCCCACGGTCGCAGACTTCGACGGGATGTTGGCGGAACCCTGCAGGTTCCAGGGTTCGTTGGCATCGTTCTGCGTGTACTCCACGTCGCCTAGGCCTTCGACGGCGGAGGGGCAGTTCTTGCCACCCTTCTCGTTCTTGCCCGCGTTCTCCACCCGGAACGCCGACCACAGATCCGCCGGGATATCAGCGGTGAGATTGGCGGCGAACGGCTCGGACGACTTCACGCTGATTCCGCCGAAGTCATACATCTGGTTGACGCACAGGCATTTCGACGACCATGCATCCGAGCCGGGCTCCGGGACGTTGGGATCAGCGTTGTTGGTGACATCGTCAAACATCTCGCAGTCGGCAATGCCGTCAGGGGGACACGTGGGTGACGGCACAATACTGGGATTGGTCGACACGAAGGCCTGACCGTTCTGAAGCGCAACGTCGAGCTTACCGTTGAGGCCAGAGACGCACACATCACCGCGGTTCGGGTAGGTGTCATCCGCGGTATTGTCCGAGGTCTCGATGGCGACCAGCTCCTTGTAGTCAGGCGGGAGCGTGACACGGACGTCGGCGCCGACCCGCTGGGGCTGGGTGATGCCGTCGTAGTAGACGAGGATCGAGCAGTCTTCCTGCCAGGGCAGGGGGTTGCCGTCCTCATCTTCGCCGCCGCATTGGTCCTCGGCGTCCATCTGCGAGGGCTGCTTCGGTGAACCCGAGAGCGCGTAGGCGTAGAAAAGCACCTTTTTGTAGGCGTCCTTTGCCGACTCTTCCGTGTCGGTGTACGCGAACCGCCGGAACTCGACCTTGATCTTGTTGGGCTCGCCGTTGAACTCCACGATCACATCGCCGCGATTGTAGAAATTGTCGGCCGCCCCGAGCTCACGACCAATCGTGAGCCGTGTGATCAGCGGATTGCCATCGGCATCGATCATGTCGAACGCGCCCTCGTGGACGACGCTCCACGAGTCGCGGAACGGCGCCTGACTCGCTCCGCCGTCGCTGCCTCCACCGCCGCACCCGGTGCCGCCGGCGGTGCAGTTCAGGGCGACAAGGCTGGAAAAAAGACATGTAAACCGAGTTGAGCGCTTCATTGGAGCTCCGTGGGCGGCCGGGTCGGAGGATACCCGGTGGGCAGGTGACGAGCAATTCGCGGGGCCCGAGGTGGGTGTGGCCGTTTTCGTAGGTTCGAGCGTCTCGGCGGCCCGCCCTCAGGGAGACGCCCGAGTCGTAACGTGCGCGTGCGCGTCGGCTTACGCGTCGGCCAACGCACTTGACCGCGGCGCCCACGCTTGCCATGGGTGGGGCCCGCGCCTTCGGGGCGGGATATCCCATGGCCGAACGCGACTCCAGCCTCCAGCCACCGCCCACCCAACTCGATCTTCCCCGGCTGGAGCATGGGATCCTCGATTTTTGGCGCGAGCGTGACATCGAGGGACAAAGCCTGCGCCTCGGTGCCGACGCCGCCAGCGGGCGACTCGATCGTAAGACCTTCGTCTTCTACGATGGCCCGCCGTTCGCCACCGGCCTGCCGCACTACGGGCACATCCTGCCCGGCACGATCAAGGACATCGTCCCGCGTTACCAGTCGATGCGAGGATTCGCGGTCGAGCGCCGGTTCGGCTGGGATTGCCATGGCCTGCCCATCGAGAGCCTCACTGAGGATCAACTCGGCGTGCACGGCAAGGCCGAAATCGAGGGATACGGGATCGCGAAATTCAACGGGGCGTGCCGCGCGGGCGTGCTCAAGTACACCGAGCAGTGGCGCAGCACGGTGCGCCGCATGGGGCGATGGGTCGACTTCGACAACGACTACAAAACCATGGACGTCTCGTTCATGGAGAGCGTCTGGTGGGTGTTCCATCGCCTCTGGGAGCAAGGCATGGTGTTCGAGGGACATCGTGTCCAGCCCGTGTCACCCGCCCTCGGCACGCCCCTATCGAATTTCGAGGTCGCCCAAGGTCCGCAGGAGCGTGATCCGGTCACGCGCAAGGATGGTCACAAACGCCGGCAGGACCCGAGCGTCACGGTGCGGTTCCGCCTCGAGGATGAGGACGCGTCGCTGTGGGCATGGACGACCACACCGTGGACGCTCCCGTCGAACCTTGCGCTCGCCGTGCACCCTGAGTTGCAGTATGTGAAAGTCAGGATCGACGCGACCGCCGAGGTGGCGTATCTCGAGCCGTCGCGACTGGCTGATTATCAGGCCAAGGGCAAGATCGGCACGACGACCGAGCTCGCGCGCGTGCACGGGCGCGAGCTGGTGGGCCGGCCGTACGCGCCGCTTCTGCCCTACTTCGCCGACCGCAAGGAAAGCGACGGCAAGCGCGTCGCGTTCAAGGTCGTCGGCGCAGACTACGTCAGCACCGACGCTGGCACCGGCATCGTCCACCAGGCTCCGGCGTTCGGCGAGGACGACTACGAGGTTGGGCGGCGCGAGGGGCTACCGCTCGTCAATCCGGTGAGTCTGCAGGGCATCTTCGACGGACGTGTGACGGACTTCGTCGGTCAGCACGTCAAGGACGCCGACAAGGGCATCATCGCGAAGCTCAAGTCCCAGGGATCGATTGTCGATCTCGACACGATCGTCCATCCCTATCCGCACTGCTACCGGACAGAGGTACCGCTCCTATACATGGCGATCTCGACGTGGTTCGTGAAAGTCGAACCGCTGCGCGAACGCTTGGTTGCGAACAACGACAAGATCCACTGGGTACCGGATCACGTCGGATCGGGCCGATTCGGCAACTGGCTTGCGAGCGCCCGCGATTGGAACGTCGCGCGGAACCGATACTGGGGTACGCCGATCCCGATCTGGCGTTGCGATCAAAATCCCGACGAGCTGGTGTGCATCGGCTCCATCGCTGAGCTTGAGAGCCTGGCCGGCTTGCCGCAGGGGTCGATTGCCGACCTTCACCGCGAGAGCGTCGATGGCATCACGTTCCCGTCGAAGACGACGCCGGGCGGCGTGATGCGGCGCGTGCCCGAAGTATTCGATTGCTGGTTCGAATCCGGCAGCATGCCGTACGCGCAAAACCACTACCCGTTTCGCAGCGAGAAACGGGACTATGTCGAGCGCAGCATCCCGGCCGATTTCATCGCCGAGGGGCTCGATCAAACCCGTGGGTGGTTCTACACGCTGCACGTGCTCGCGACCGCGTTGTTCGATCGCCCGGCGTTTGCGCACGTTATCGTCAACGGTCTTGTGTTGGCCGAGGACGGCAAGAAGATGTCGAAGCGGCTCAAGAACTATCCCGACCCGCTCGAGGTCATCGAAACCCATGGTGCGGACGCCTTGCGTGCGTACTTGGTGTCGAGCGCGGCCGTGAAGGCAGAGCCGATGCGGTTCTCCGACAAGGGCGTTCGCGACACCGTGCGAACGGTCCTGCTCCCGCTATGGAACGCCTACAACTTCCTCGCGACCTACGCGCGCGCCGATGGTTGGTCGCCGGCTGTTGCGGACCTAAGCGCGCGCCCCACGGGTAAACTCGACCGCTGGATTCTGAGCCGGTTGCAGGCGTTCGTGGCCGAACTCGAGGCGGATTTAGATCAATACGCACTCGCCAACGCGACCCCGGCGCTGCAACGGATCTGCGATGATCTCAACAATTGGTACATTCGCCGCGGGCGTCGCCGGTATTGGCGCGGTCGGACCGAGGGCGACGGCGACAAACACGATGCGTACGCCACGTTGTTTCGGGCGATCGTTACGGTGACCAAGGCGATCGCGCCCGTGGTGCCGTTTCTGACCGAGTTTCTGTACCAGCGATTGCTCGTCGACACCGATCTCGCACCGGCCGATGAATCGAGCGTGCATCTGTCACGTTGGCCCGAGGCGGATCTGTCGTTGCGTGACGAGGCGCTTGAAGCCGAAGTTGCAGCGGTTCGCGCCGCGGTGGCTCTGGGCCTCGCGGTGCGCGAGCGGGAGAAGATCCCCGTGCGGCGACCGCTGCCGTTCGTGACGGTAGCCAGCGCAGATCCGCGGATTCGCGCGGCGGTTGCGACCATGGAATCCGAACTGCTTGGGGAACTCAACGTGAAGCGGCTCGACCTGGTCGAGGACGACTCGAAGCTGTGCACGCTGCACGCCAAGGCCAATTTCAAGGTTCTCGGCAAGCGCCTTGGCGGGCGAATGAAGCAGGTCGCCGAACAGATCGCGGTGCTCGACGCCGCGGCGATCGCCACGCTCGTGCGCACCGGGTCGATCACAGTCGGAGGCGAGATCGTGACGAGCGAAGAGGTGCTGGTGACGCGGGAGGCCCTCAGCGGTCACGCGGCCGAGGTCGGTGACGGCATGACAGTCGTACTCGATACCACGGTCACGCCCGAGTTGCGGCGGGAGGGCCACGCGCGTGAGCTCGTCAATCGGGTCCAGACCCTGCGCAAGGACGCAGGGCTCGACGTGAGCGCCCAGATCGAGCTCGGCATCGCGACATCCGGCGAGATCAAGGAGATGCTCGGCGATTCCGCCCTGCGTGAGCTCGTGGCGGGCGAGGTGCTGGCGCGCGCGGTGACCCTCGCCGACCGCGTGGAGGAAGGGGCGTGGACGAAGATCAGCGCCGAGGACATCGATGGGATCGCCGTGACACTCGGGCTGCGGACTTGATGGCCTGCTCGTCCAGCCTGTTCGTCTAGCCTGTTCGTCTAGCCTGTTCGTCTAGCCTGTTCGTCTAGCCTGTTCGTCAGGCCTGTTCGTCAGGCCGAATCATGGCGTGTTCGCCGCGTTGCCGCCCATGCCAACGCTGCGCGGACCGTGCGCATTTTCCGGTGCTGGGCCCGCAAAAGAGCGGGATTCGATGGACTGCCGGTTGATCGCGGCTGAGACCTCGCTACCATCCGGCGAAATGTTCGGACGCGCTCTTCCCTTCCTCCCTCTGCTTTTCACGTTGGCGTGTGACTCCGGGGACGACGAACCCGACGAGATGAACGCTTCGCGCATCGACACCATCGAGGCGCTTAGCGGCAAGACAGCTGACGGCCAAACCACGTTCGCGTCGACATGCGGCTCAGCGGCATGCCACGGCGCCGATGGGAACACGCCCGGCGCCGCCACGACTCCGACGTTGGCTGATGAGGTCCCTGGGCTGAGTGATCGCGAACTCATCGGCGTGGTGATCAACGGCTACGAGACGATGCCGCCGCAGAGCTCGCTTAAGGATCAGCAGGTCGCGGATGTCCTCGCCTACTCGCGCGCGACCTTCAAGTAGCCGGGGCGCCACAGGCAACCGAGGCCCGAGCCATCCGCGTGCACGTCGGCATCCATCGCGATGGGCCGGCGCCTCGAGGAGCCGGGTTCCTATCGGTCCACCGATGTGCTGTGACGGCGGCGCCGCCGAGGCCGCTGAGTCGCGCAGATGGGTAGCCACGCCAGCTGCAGTGCGCTTGATCTCGAGGGGATCGAGCACCCCCCATCATCGTCTTCGGAAGTGACCGCGGGAGCAGTGGTTTCGTCGCGCACTTCACCGGTGTCGGTTGAAGTTGCAGGCTCAGGCTCCACAACATCTTCGTGAACGTTGAGGTTCACTTCGACTGTTTCGCTTTGTCCGGCTTGATCGGTCGCGATCACCTGTAACGTGAAACTCCCGGGCGGAAAGCGCAACTCGTGTTGGGTCTGTTCGGTGAAGGCCGGCGCGACCCACTGCAGCTCAGGGACCGCGAAACTCCACCCGAAGCCCGGATAGTCGTCGGTGATTCGCGCTTCGATCAGTACCGGCTCGCCGGCGACGAACGTCTGCCCATCCAAAGGCGAGAGGATCTCGACCTGTGGTGGTGCGTCTTCGTCGACACTCGGCCCCAGGGTAGCCAGCAACTCCGCACGTGCTCGCTGAGCGACAGGCACGGACGGACAAAATCGTTGGTGCGCATCCGTGCAAACGGCCACTCGCGGCTCGCTCAGCGGCATACAAGTATCGCCGATATCCGTGCGATTCTCGCTGTTGATAGGGTGCATCAGGTCGGCATCTCCGAGCACGTGCTCGAGGCCCCATTGGTGTGCGGCCTCGTGGACGATGACCTGAGCCAGCTCAGCCGCGTTTGCTGCCGCCTCGCCGAAAATAAAGACCATGTCACGTCGGGCTTCGTCGGCGCAATCGACGTCGCACGCCAACCCTCGGATGTTGTCGTCCAGCCCAAAGTCACTGGGCCACCCGCCCACCATGACGAGCATGTACGGCAGGTGATCAGGCGGACGCTCGGTGACGATACGCACTGCAAAGGGATCCAACAAGGATCGCGCAAGCGCGAGCGCCTCTTCAGCCTTCGCTGCCGAACCGGTATAGGCCGGAAAATCGAACGGGGCCTCGATGCACCGCGATTCGTTGCGGGCCGAGTTCTCGCCGGGCTCGAGGTGTTCGCCGAGAAAATTGACGAACAGCGTATCGGGTCTGGCTTGGGCCTGCCCCGGCGAAACCGACGCGAGTCCCAAAGACTGGTCAGTTGGGCGCATTGCCGGCGTGACTCCTGTCTGGACCGGATGGATCGCCTCCAGCCGGTCGGCCTTAGCGACATCGATCCGCGCCACAAAAGCGTCATGGCCAGCGAGCGCGACCGATTCGTAGCCTGCGATCGCAATTCCCTCGGGTAACGCGACTACGTCGACGGCGGCGTCGGCAGCTCGGGCAGAGGCCGGGTGGCGAATCTGCGATATCGGCGTGAACTGCGGGTCGAGCACCAGCACTCCGGCATCGTGATCAGATGCGGGTCGCCCGGGCGTGGCGGGCAGAGTCACGGCCAAGATCGCATTTCCGCTGTCGTCGATCGCGAGGCCGCCCATTCTCACCGGTACCGCCGAGTTCACGCGGTCCAGCTGCACCGGAATGGAGTGAATACGGGTTCCATCGCTGTCGAACCTCTCGATGCGAGGCCCGACTAGTTCCGGCTCCTGGGCATCTCGGGCGACGACGATCGTAGCGTCGACGTCGAGCGCGAAGTCGTAGCTCCACGACCGCACCGACTGACGCCAGTTGAGCTTGCCGTCGGGTGCATAACTTAGGAGGTTTTCGTCGTTGAGGGCGATGATCGAGCCACGCGGATCCACCGCGAGCCGATGAATGAAGTCGTCGATGACAACCTCCTGTGCGATCGCGGGGTCTCCGGGTTCCACCCACCCCAGGCGCTTCTGCCCGGCGTCGTCGTTATAGGCCATCACCAGGGTGTCGTTGGCAGCGAAGGCCAGAACAGCTCTGATCGGGTCGATCTCCGTTTCGTCGCCCAGGTCCATCGACCACGCGCGTTCACCATCGACCGTCAGTTTGTGAATCGAGACACCGGCGGGGCACTGGTTGATTGCCACGTACGCCTCTCCCGCCGCGCTGACGAAAAGCCGGGTGGTGTGCGGAGGAAAACACGGATCCAGTGCCCAATCCACCGTGTATCGTGGCGCTCCGTCGGGCTCATACGCGCGCAGCCACGACGACTGTCCGTCGTTATCAGTTAGCCATCCAGCGGCGTAGATGCGGCCGGTCGCATCGGTGCCCACGTCCCTGGCTTCGTCTTGGCTCCCCGCATCGCCGGCGAGGCGGTCGATCCATACGATTGCGGTTGGGTCTTCGCATTGCTCGGTGCACCCCGGGCCTCCGTTGTCCGGACCGAGATCGCAAGCCTCCTCGAGGCCGAGGTATCCGTCACCGCATCGAGCTTCGCGACAGTGCGTGGTGCAGGGGCCGTCGTCTCGATTCGCGAAGCCGGCGTCGCATTCCTCCCGAGGTTCGATGCGTCCATTTCCACATTCGGCGGGTCCACCCAGGGAATCGCCGCTTTCCGCCGTGTTTTCGTCAGTTGCCGCAGACCCGGTCGTGCCGGTTTCCTCCCCGGTCGAGGTCGCTTCGTCGGAGAGCGCTGCGGGACCCCGATGGCAGGCGAGGCCAGGCGTCGCGATCAGGGCCAACGCAAACGTCCGGCAGCGCGGTGACCCACGTTGGCCCAGCCTCTGCGAGGCTGCCTTTGTCACCATACGCGCACCAAACGGGAGCCACTCGCCCTCCTTACACCCCCGGCCCGATCCTCCGCGAGTCGGAGCCCACGCGATCGCCTCGTCGATCGACGGCGGCTGCCAGATCCTGGTAGTCGCCGACCGGCTCCTTCGCTTCGGCTTGGGCCGATCACATCACTCGTTCGGGCCGCGGCCGCACTCAACCGCACGGGCCGCAGATGCCCGTCGAACCGTTGCAGGTGCATGGCTCGCCCGTGAGGGCCGAGCACTGCCGACACTCGTCGCACTCGGCGTCGACACGGCAGCTGTCGGCTGGGCTCGCTGGTTCGGCCTTCCACACCTCGCCCGCGCTGGTACCGATGAATAGCGCCCCGCGCCACAGCGCCAGCGCGCTCGCAGACTCCGTGCCGAGATCGACGACGTCCACCAGCGTCGCGAGGGCGTTGAGCGGCGCGGCCTGCACCGAGAAGTGTTCCGGCGCACCACCGTCGCCGCAGAGGACGAGCACCTGGCCGTGCTCCGGGGCGACCGCCACGTCGATCACGCGGCGGCTCACCCAGCTCGCGAGCTCGGTGAACCCGTCCTCGCGGGCGACGAACGTGCGCGTCCGCCGGTCCTCCGCGACCGTGACCACGAGACCACGGCCGTCCGGCAGCTCGAACGTACGGAGGACGACCAGGGGCGCGAGCGGACCGCCCAGGTCCTCGAGGCGTTCGCCGACGAGTCGGACGTGCCGTCCCTCGCGCGGCTTCTTGTCCACGTGCGGGTTGATGAAGCCGAACACGTAGAGCGTCTTGCCCACCACGAGTAACCGGCGGAACCGCGTGTCGCCCTTGCCGGGCTCGGGGAACATCACGCGGTGGACGACGGTGAACGTGTTGCCACCGTCGATGCTGCGCCACAGGTAGCGATAGATTTCGCCGCGCTCGAACTCCGCGCGGTTCGCCGCCCCGGAGCCCGCCGCGTAGATCGCCGTCCCCATCGTCGCGAGGTCGTGGACGTGCTCGCCACCGGGGATCGAGCGGAACTTGCGCCAGATCTCGCCCTCGAGGCGAAAGAAGTTGCCGTCGATCACCCGCTCGGGTCCCTTGGCCTGCGACCACGCCTCGTCCGGGTCGTTGGAGTCGACGCCCGCCTGGCACAGCAGGCGGCCGCACACGCGAAACGGCTCGATCTGTTCCTCGCCGGTGTCGCTCTGCGTGCGTTGCGTGCCGCCCTGCCCTGCCCCCGCGACGATCGCGGCCGAGACCGTCGGATCGCGCGGGCTCGAGAACGCTCGGAACTCGATCGGCACGCGCGTCCCGAGGTTCGCCGCCCCGTCGCCGTAGCCGAGCCACAGGCGATCTCCGAATGGTTGTAGCGCCGTGATCGCGCGGTTGAACCCGTCGGGGAAGTTCTCCCCGCCGAATGCGAGGTAGTCCGCGATCGGCTTCGCCCACGGCCGCGGCGCCTCGAACTGGAGCGGGCGGGGGGCGGCGGCGCAGAGCTCTGCAGCGGCGGCGTGGACGTGCCCCGCGGCGCGCACGCGATGACCGCCGCGAGAGCGACGAGCGCGACCGGAGATGCGGAGCGGGGGGTGGACATTGCTGCATTCTCTCCGCACCGACGTGCGCGCGCAACCGGATTTCGACGCTGTCACGGCCCCACGCGGTCGCGCGCGCGTTTGCTGCAAGGTCGATCACACCGCTTCGCGGGCCCCCGAGATCGCAACTTCGCGGCGCAGGAAATCCGAGCCCGTGACGGCGCAGGTCAGGAACTGCGCCACGCTATGGCGCGACACCTTCATCTTTCGCGTCTCACCCGTGGTGGAAACGAAAGGCTCGGCGCCTGGGGCGTCATCGGTGAGGTGTACCGGTTGAGCGATCACCCAGTCGAGTCCGCTGTCGTGAACCAGCTGGTTCTGCACCTCGGTGTCTGCGATCTGCGGCCGCAGCAGCAACGCGAAGAACAGCCCGTCGAGAAAGCCGAGTCGGTCACGCGTGTCGCCTACGCCGTAGGTCGTCTGGACGACGAGCCGTGGCACGCCGTACTTGCGCATCGCCACGATTACGTTGCGCGTTCCGCTCGAGCGCACTTGGATCGGTGTGTGTGCGGGCCCGAGTAGTCGAACGCGGATCGGGTTTTCGGTGATCCCGAGCGTCACGATGACTGCATCTTGCCGGCGCACGGCAGCGTCGACATCCGCCGGGTCCATCGCATCTCCATTGACGAGGCGCAGGCGATCTGACGCGATCCCGATGCGATCCGCGTGACGTGAGAACGCAGTGACGTCGTGCCCCTCGGCAAGCAGTCTGGTTACGGTGGCGCGGCCCGAGCCGCCGGTTGCTCCGATGACGGTGATCTTCATGGACCCAGTTTGCGGCGCGGCTAGACATGAATCCAACGAGCTGTTCTCATACGCACATGAGCAATGTTCATATAGCTATAGACGACCTCGTAGGGGTGGATCTGAACCTCATCGTGGCCTTCGACGCGCTGGCCCAGGAGCAGAGCGTCACCCGGGCCGCGCGTCGCCTTCGGGTGACGCAGTCGGCGGTGAGCCACGCCCTTCGACGCCTCCGCGATCTGCTTGGCGATCCGCTGCTCGTGCGCGGTCGCAGCGGCATGATGCTGACTCCGAGGGCCGAAGCGCTCGTCGTTCCGCTGCGCGCGGGCCTGCTCACGCTGCAGCGCGCGCTCTCGCAGTCGGACGGCTTCGATCCCGCGACGGCGAAGCGGGCATTCGCGATCGTATCGCCGGATCTCTTCGACCTCATCATGCTGCCGGCGCTGCTCGAGCGCGTCGGACGTGAAGCCCCCGGAGTAGACATCGCCGTGATCGCGTCGGACGAGCGCCGCCTGCCCGAGCGCCTCGAGACCGGCGAGGTCGATATCGCCGTAGTCCCGCGCATCGTGGGCATGCAGCGCGAGGACCCGCCCGGCGTGCTACGGCGCACGCTCCTGCACGACACGTTCACTTGCTTCGTGCGTGCGGATCATCCCCGGATCGGCCGCGCCCGCCGACGCACGCTCGACCTCGACACCTATGTCGGAATGTCGCACGCGCTTGTCGGCGCGGGCCTCGGCTTCGTCGACCGTGCCCTCGAGGCAAAGGGCCTCAGTCGCCGCATCGCCGTGCGTGTGCCTACGTTCTACGCGGCGCTTGCGATCATCGCTCACAGCGATCTGGTCCTCACCGGCCCCAAACCGCTGAGCCGCCTGGGCGCAGGCTTACCCCCGATCACGGCGATTGGGCCTCCATTGCCGCTCCCCGAGCACGCGCTGGACTTGCTCTGGCACGAAC